>JAOPVN010000537.1 GCA_025966175.1 Modestobacter sp.
GCCCGGGTGGCGATGGCCCGCACCGGCCTGCCGGCGACGGCGATCGCGGAGGGTTCCTCGCTGGGCGCCGCGGTCGCCGGCACGGTCTCCCGGCGGTGGTTGACCGGCAGCGCCGTGCCGGCCAGCCACCGCCGGGAGACCGTGCCCGCGACCGCGGCCCCGAGCGAGGAGCCCGCGGCGATCGCCGTCCCCGGCAGGCCGGTGCGGGCCATCGCCACCCGGGCCGCCACGGTCGCGGCGAGCAGCGCGACCCAGCCGCCGTCCACGGTCAGCAGCTGCGCGAGGCAGGCGACCTGCAGCAGCAGGGTGAGCACCAGGGTGACGACGCCGAACGGCCCGACGTCCCCGGCGCGCATCACCTCCAGCGCCCGCTCCCGGCCGCGCAGCGGGCCCAGCCCGTCGGCGGTGTCGGCCAGCCCGTCCAGGTGCAGGCCGCGGGTGAGCGCGGCGAGCACCGCCACGGCGAGGACGGCGCCGACCAGCGGACTCGCGTAATACCCGCCGAGCCAGCCCACCGCGGCGGCGAGGGCACCGAGGACCACGCCGACCAGTGGTGCCCACGGCAGCACGCCGCGGGCGCTCGACGCGGCCGGGACGCGCGCGATGCTGAGCAGCGCGAACGCCTCGGCCGGCCCGGTCCAGGGGCGGCGGCTCATCGCAGCCGCTGGGGCAGCCCGGCCACCACGAACCACACCTCGTCGGCGGTGGCCGCCAGCCGCTGATTCACCGTGCCCAGGGTGTCGCGGAACAGCCGGCCGGCCCGGGTCTCGGGCACCACCCCCAGGCCCACCTCGTCGCTCACGGCGACCACGTGCGCCGGCGTCATCACCCAGTTGCTGACCAGGGCGTCGCAGCGGGCAGCCAGCCGCTCCAGCGCTGCTCCGGCCTCTCCCGCCGCGTCGGCGGCATGGGCACCGCGGGAGTCAGCCGTGTCCCACACCCCGGTCTCGTCCATCAGCGCGGCCACCCAGGTGGTGATGCTGTCGACCAGCACGGCGCCGCCGCGCACCAGCTCCGAGGGCGCCGTCGTCTCCAGCGTCGTCCAGCTCGCCGGCCGACGGGAGCGGTGCGCCGCGATCCGGGCCGCCCACTCGTCGTCGGCGTCGTCGACCCGTGAGGTGGCCAGGTAGGTGACCTCCAGCCAGCGCTCGAGCAGCTGCTCGGCGTACGCCGACTTCCCCGACCGCGCACCGCCCAGCACCAGGACCCTGCTCACGGCTCGACTCCGGGCTCGTTCCGCTCCTCGGTCGACGGCACGGGTCGCCTCCGCGGTCGTTCCGCTCCTCGCTCGCCGGCCCTCGCTGCGATGCTCGCTCCCTGTCGGCTCCGGGCAGCTCCCTGCGATGCTCGCTCACCCGTCGCCCTCGCGGCGCTCATGGCGCGAGCTCCAGCCGCGTCACGGTCCCGTTGTGCGGGGTGACCGCGGGCATCGCGTCCGGACCGAGCCCGGCGGCGACCGCCTGCGCTGCCCGGATGGTGTCCCCGTGGGTGACCAGGGCGACGACCGGGGCGGGTGGATCGGCGCGCAGCCGCGCGAACAACTCGGCCACTCGGCCGTGCAGCTGGGCCAGGCTCTCCCCGCCCTCGGCCGACCAGTGCGGATCGCTCCAGTCGACGAGGTCCCACAGCTCCCGGGACGGGCGGCCCTCGAGCACGCCGTAGCCCTGCTCGCGCAGGGCCGGCGTGGTCTGCACCGGCAGCCCGGTCGCGGCGGCGCAGTGCTCGGCGGTCTGCACCGCGCGCAACAGGTCGCTGGAGAGCAGTGCGCCGGGCGCGACGCCGTCCGCGGCCAGGGCGGCGAGCTCGGCCGCCGCCTGCGCGGCCTGCTGGTGCCCCAGGCCGGTCAGCGGGACGTGCGGGGTCTGGCCCTGCATCAGCCCGGCGGCGTTCCACTCGCTCTGCCCGTGCCGGACGAGCAACAGGGTCAGCAGGTCGGCCATGGTCGACGAAGCGTATGCGGGCGCCCGGCGCGGGGCGCCGGTGGTCCCGCGCCGCCCGGCTCGTACCGTCGCAGCCGTGACGATCCCGCTCCGCCCCGGTGCCGGCCGTGTCGCCCGGCCCGCCGCCCGCCCGACCGGCCCCGATCCGCTGGCTCCGCTGCTGGACCTGCCCGGGGTGGCCGCGGCCGCCGAGGATGCGCGCGCCGCCGTCGACCGGCTGCTCGGCCACAAGGTGCTGCGCCGCGAGTCCGCCGGGGTCAGCGCCGAGTCCGCGCTGCGAGGTGCCCGCGCCTCGGCCGCCCTCGAGGGGGTCGACCTGCCGTTGGCGGACGTGCGCGCGGGGGAGGTCACCGACCCGGTGGTCCAGGGGGCGCTCCGGGTCTCGGTCGGGCTGGGCTCGATGGTGGAGACCTGGGAGCGGGCGCCGGGCCAGGTGCTCGCCCGGTTGCACGTGCTGGCCGCCGCCGATCTCGCCGACTCCGCGGACCTGGGCCGGCCGAACGGTCAGGCCGGTCCCCGACTGGGCGGGCTGTTCTCGATCATCACCGGCGCGACCACCGCGCCGGCGGTGGTGGTGGCCGGCGTGGTGCACGGCGAACTCGCCGCGCTGGCGCCCTTCGGCACGCAGGACGGCGTCGTCGCCCGGGCCGCGGGCCGGCTGGTGGGCATCACCCGCGGGCTCGACCCCAAGGCGGTCTCCGTGCCCGAGGTCGGCTTCGCCGAACTGGGGCGCGACGCGTACGCCGACGCGCTGGCCGGTTACCGCTCCGGCACCCCCTCGGGTGTGGCCGGCTGGCTGGTGCACTGCGCCCGGGCGGCCGAGCACGGCGCCACCGAGGGCCTGGCGATCTGCGAGAGCCTGCTCCGCGGCTGACCCCGCGCCTACTGCGGCGCCAGCGCCAGTCCCATGAGCGCGACCACCAGCACGCCGACCAGCGCCGCGACTGCCGCGGCCAGCCACTGCCCGGTGACCGCGCCGCCGACCGCAGCCAGGACGACGGCCGCCCAGGGGCCGGACATCGACAGGACCTGGCCGATCCGGCGGCTCAGCCGGGTCCGCGTCGTGGGGTGCGGTGCGGTGCGGGCGGTCTGCCCGAACAGGGCCGCCGCGGTGCAGGTCGCGGCGACGGTCAGCCAGGCCAGGACCGCGGTGGTCATGACCGCGAGGATCCCGGACCCGTGCGGTCAGCGGTGGTCGGCTCGCCGTCGTCCGCTGCGGGCTGTGGCTGCTGACGGGCCGCGGTGCGGGAGTGACGGACCCCGGGCTCAGGCGCCCCGGCGACGCCACCGGCCCGCGACCGGTGGGACGGGACCGGGCAGCAACGAGGTGGCTGCCGCACCGCCGGGCAGCGCCCGCAGCGAGCGTCGCCGGGCGTACCAGGCGAGTCCCGCCACGGCCGCCCCGACGCCCACGGCGGCGCTGGTGACCACGGGCGTGCGTGCACCGAAGCGGGACCGCAACGACACCGGGCGGGTGAACTCCAGGACCGGCCAGCCGCGCTCGGCGGCGATCTTGCGGAGCCCCCGGTCGGGGTTGACCGCGGTGGGGTGGCCGACGGCCTCGAGCATCGGCAGGTCGGTCACCGAGTCGCTGTACGCCCAGCAGTCGGCCAGGTCCCAGCCCTTCTCCGCGGCGACCTCGCGCATGGCGGCGGCCTTGTTCTCCCCGTAGGCGTAGAAGTCGATCTCGCCGGTGTACCTGCCGTCCACCGTGACCATCCGGGTGGCCACCACCCGGTGCACGCCGAGCATCTCGCCGATGGGCTCGACCATCTCCGCGCCGCTGCTGGAGACGATGACGATCTCCCGGCCGGCGGCCCGGTGCGCCTCGATCAGATCCGCGGCCTCGGCGTAGACCAGCGGGTCGACGATCTCGTGCAGGGTCTCCCGCACGATGTCGTGCACGACGGTGACGTCCCAGCCGGTGGTCATCGCAGTGATCTGGCTGCGCATCCGCTCCATCTGGTCGGCGTCGGCACCGGCCAGGGAGAAGACGAACTGGGCGTAGGCGCCCTTGAGGACGGCCCGCCGGTTGATCAGCCCGCCCTGGAAGAACGGTCGCCCGAAGGCCAAGGTGCTGGACTTCGCGATGACCGTCTTGTCGAGATCGAAGAACGCCGCAGCGCGGGTCACATCCCACACGGTAAGGGGATCGGCAGTCCGGGCCGCCCGGCGCACCGTCGTCCACACCCCGATGGGTAATCCACAGATCCCGGCGACCGGTTCCGCGGCGCACGCGCCTGAACTGCGCTGGAGCCGTGTCTGCTGCCAACCCGCACTCCAGCTCCGTCCATCCGCTGGTCGTGAGCACCGATCCCGGCCTGCTCGACGACCTGCTCCGTCTGCTGGCCGCCGCCGGCACGACCGGTGAGCTCACCACCGGTGGCGGCGCGCTGCGCCGGGCCCACCGCGATGCCCCGCTGGTGCTCCTCGGAGCCGAGGTCCTGGGCACTGCGCCGGTTCGTACGCTGCCGCGGCGTCCCGGCGTGCTCGTCGTCGTTCCCGGTGAGCCGGACACCGACGTCTGGCCCGCCGCCGTGGAACGGGGCGCGGAGCGGGTCGTCGTCCTGCCCCGCGACGAGGCCTGGCTGGTGGAGCGGGTGGCCGCCGCGGTGCGGACGCCGGTCCGGCCCGGATGGCTCATGGTGGTCGGCGGGGCGTGCGGCGGCGCAGGGGCGAGCACGCTGGCCACCGCACTCGCG
>JAOPVN010000086.1 GCA_025966175.1 Modestobacter sp.
AGACCTTCACCGTGCCGGTGAACGAGGGCGAGGTGGTCCTCGACGTCATCCACCGGCTGCAGGCCACCCAGGCCGGCGACCTCGCCGTCCGCTGGAACTGCAAGGCCGGCAAGTGCGGGTCGTGCAGCGCGGAGGTCAACGGCCGTCCGCGGCTGATGTGCCTCACCCGGATGAGCACCTTCGGCGAGGACGAGACGGTCACGATCACCCCGATGCGGGCCTTCCCGGTCATCCGTGACCTGGTCACCGACGTCTCCTACAACTACGAGAAGGCCGCGCAGATCCCGGCGTTCACGCCACGGCCGCGGGACGCGGACGGCAACCACCGGATGCAGCAGGTCGACGTCGAACGGTCGCAGGAGTTCCGCAAGTGCATCGAGTGCTTCCTCTGCCAGGACACCTGCCACGTCATCCGGGACCACGAGGAGAACAAGGCGGCCTTCGCCGGGCCGCGTTTCCTCATCCGGCTGGCTGAGCTCGACATGCACCCCCTGGACGTCCGGGACCGTCGAGCTGCGGCGCAGGAGGAGTTCGGGCTCGGCTACTGCAACATCACCAAGTGCTGCACCGAGGTGTGCCCGGAGGACATCCACCTCACCGACAACGGCATCATCCCGTTGAAGGAACGGGTGGTGGACCGCAGGTACGACCCGCTGACCTGGCTGGGGTCGAAGATCGGGCGGCGCCCGCGGCAGTGACGGCGGGGCCGGCGCGAGCTCCGCGGCCGGTCAGACGATGGCGACCGGGTCCAGCATCGAGCCGGTCGCACCCTCGATCTTCAGCGGCAGGGCGATGAAGAGGAACTCGAACACGCGGTCCCGGGAGAGCTCCTCGAGCCAGATCGACTCGAACAGGTAGATCCCGTTCTCGATGAGCAGCAGGGTGTGCACCGGCTGCGGGTTCGCGGGGTCACCGGGGTCGGGCGCGGGCTGGACCTCGAAGGTCTCGGTGTCGCTGCCGACCGCGACCGCACCCCGCTCGAGCAGCCAGCGGGCGGCGCTGATGTCGGGCCCGGCGGTCTTGTGCCGGTCGAGGGCGTCCCGGTCGGGCCAGTGCGCGAGGTACCCGGAGCGGATCAGCACGACGTCGCCCGCGCGCACCTCGACGCCCTGGTGCTGCGCGACCGCCTGCAGTTCCTCGGCGGTCACCGGCTCGTGCGCCGGGAGCGCCGCCAGCCCGCGGTGGGCCGGCACGTCGAGCAGCACGCCGCGCGTGATGAACGGGGGCAGCTTCGACGCGTCGCCCACCTTGGGTCCGCGGTCGCCCAGGTGCTCGCGGGCGGTGCTGCCGCCGTACCAGTGGTCGTCCTCCCCGATGGTCATGTGCGCGAGGGCGTCCACGTGCGCACCGCTGTGCGACGTCCCGCTGACGACCTCGGCCATGTAGCCCAGGTGGACGTCGTTGCGCGGTCCCCACGGCTGCTCGCCGTCGCCCCGCAGCCCGCCCGGCGTGCGGTACATCGTCACCTGGAACGGCGGGTGGGACCCGAACAGCGGCATCCCCGTGAACCGCGGCAGCGCCAGCGAGTAGGTGGTGCCGCGCGTCGGCAGGGAGAGCGCCGCCACGACGTCCTCAGGCTTCTGCCGTGCAGCCGGACCGCGCTCGGGATCGGTGCTCACAGGACCTCCGTGTCGGTGCGTTCCATCGCGTCAGCCGGGACGCTATCAACGATTATCGACCGCACGCACCGCGCCCCCGCCGCTCCCCCGGGCCGCGACGGCCGCCGTCCCCGCGTATGGTCGATAATCGTTGAGACTTCGCGACGAGGAGGACCACCATGGCGACCAGAGGTTCGACGGCGATCATCACCTGCGCGCCCACCGGCGCCATCCACACGCCGACGATGTCCCCCGCGCTGCCCGTCACGCCCGAGCAGATCGCCGAGGCCGCCCTCGGCGCGGCCCGGGCCGGTGCCTCGATCGTCCACCTCCACGTGCGCAACCCCGAGGACGGCCGGCCGGTCCAGGACCCGGCGCTGTTCAAGGAGGTCCTGGCGATCATCAAGGACTCCTCCGACGTGGTCATCAACCTGACCACCGGCGGCAGCCCGCACATGACGGTCGACGAGCGCATCGCCCCGGCCGTGGAGCTGGCCCCCGAGCTCGCCTCGCTGAACATGGGCTCGATGAACTTCGGCCTCTTCCCGATGCTCGACCGCTACCCCACCTTCCAGCACGAGTGGGAGCGGCAGCACCTGGCGAACAAGGACGTCGTCTTCAAGAACACCTACGCCGACATCGAGCGGATCCTGCAGCTCTGCGGGGACCAGGGCACCCGGTTCGAGTTCGAGTGCTACGACACCGCGCACCTGTACAACCTCGCGCACATGCTCGACCGCGGCCTGGTGCGCCCGCCGCTGTTCGTCCAGACCGTCTTCGGTCTGCTGGGCGGTACCGGCGCGGACTTCGAGGACCTCGCCCACATGCACCGCACGGCGCACCGCCTGTTCGGCGACGAGTGGGAGTGGTCGGTGCTGGGTGCCGGCTCGGCCCAGATCCGGCTGGGGACGATCGCCCTGTCGCTCGGCGGGAACGCCCGGGTCGGGCTCGAGGACTCGCTGTGGGACGGCCCCGGCAGGCTGGCCGAGTCCAACGCCGCGCAGGTCGAGCGGATCACCGCCATCGCGCGGCTGCTGCACCGGGAGATCGCCACTCCGGAGGAGACGAGGCGCAGGCTGGACCTGCGAGACTCGTCCCGCTGACCTCCGCCGCGGGGCGACCGGCCGGCCCGTCGCCGGCCGGCGCCCTGGGCGACGACCGGAAGGGTCCTCCATGACCGGGAGCCACCAGAGCTCCGACTTCGGCGGCGAGCTCCTCTCGACCACCGTCAAGCGCCTCCTGCTCGACCGCATCGTCCACGGCCACTACCGGCCCGGGGAGCGGATCGTCGAGCTCCAGTTGGCCAAGGAGCTGGGCACCAGCCAGTCTCCGATCCGCGAGGCCCTGCGTGATCTGGCCGCCATCGGGATCGTGACGATCCACCCGCGCCGCGGCGCGCGGGTGCGGCTGCCGAGCGGCAAGGAGCTGGCCGACGTCAGCATCGTGCGCTCGGAGGTCGACGCGCTCGCCGCCCGGCTGGCCGCCGAGCTCATCACCGACACGGACCTCGCGGCGCTCGAGGCGCTGGTCGAGGAGATGCTCACCCGCCTGGACGAGGGCAACTTCCCGGCCGTCACCGAGGCGGACGCGCGGTTCCACCAGATCATCGCGCAGGCCTCGCGCAACCACGCGCTCGAGCGGGCCTTCGACCAGTTGGCCCCGGTGGCGCGGACGTTCATCACGCTGACCCTGCCCGGCGTCGACGTGCACGCCATCGTGCTCGAGCACCGCACCATCCTCGCGGCACTGCGGAACCGGGAGGCCAGCGGAGCAGCCCAGGCCGCTCGTACCCACCAGCTCAACGTCAGCGAGCTGCTCCAGGCGCACTACCCGAACCCTGGCGCCGACAACGGCCAGGGTGTGGCCCGCCCGGTGCTGGACGCCGTCGCCGAGTAGTTCGGCGCGCGCCTCCCCCGCCGCGTGAGGGCCGCGACACCAGTTGTGTTCGATTATCGATGGGTTCTTGACGAGGGTCCGAAGCCGGTTTAGCGTTCGATTATCGGTGGGCCCGGTCACAGGCCAGGCCACCGGTGGCGGCGGTAGCGGCTCCTCCCGCCCGACGCCCTTGCCGCAGGACGCCTCCGGACACCCCTCCGCCGACGCCCCGCGGGACTGGTCCGACACGCAGAGAGAAGCAGATGACCCAGACGATGCAGGCCCTGGTGGTCCACGAGCCGCGGGTCCTGGAGATCCAGGAGAAGCCCGTTCCCGAACCGGGGGTCAACGAGGTCCTCGCCCGGGTGCGGTCGACGTCCATCTGCGGCACCGACGCCCACCTGATCAACGGCGACTACCCGGGGTTCTGGCCACCGGCCTTCCCGTTCACCCCGGGCCACGAGTGGGCCGGCGAGATCGTGGCCCTGGGCCCGGGCGCCGAGGCCTTCGGGTGGCAGGTCGGCGACCGCGTGGCCGGCACGAGCCACAACGCGTGCGGGGCCTGCCAGAAGTGCGTGGAGGGCCAGTACAACCTCTGCGAGAACTACGGCAAGACCGGGCTGCACGCCCAGTACGGGCACAACGCCCAGGGCTGCGACGCCACCTACGCCGTCCACAACGTGAAGTGCATCTTCCGGCTGCCGGACACCGTCTCCTTCGACGAGGGCGCCGTCGTCGACCCGGCCAGCATCGCGCTGCACGTCGCGCGGCGCGGCAACATCAAGCCCGGCGACACCGTGGCCGTCACCGGGGCCGGGGCGATCGGTCTGCTCGCCGGTGACGCCGCGCTGATCTGCGGCGCCGCACGCGTCATCGTCGTCGGCCGCGGTCAGCGGCTCGAGCGGGCCGCGAAGATGGGTTTCGAGACCGTGGACACGAATGCCGGTGACCCCGTCGCCGTCGTCCGCGAGCTCACCGGCGGTCTGGGTGCCGACGTCGTCCTGGAGTGCGCCGGCGTGCCGGAGACCCTCACCTGGGGCATGGCGATGCTCCGCCGCGGCGGACGCTGCGCGATGGTCGGGATCCCGACCGAGGACGTCGCGCTGCGCATCCAGCCGCTGGTCCTGGACGAGCTGGAACTGGTCGGCTCCCGGGCGTCCGCGGGCGAGATGCGCCGCGTCCTGCCCTTCGTGGCCAACGGGCGGATGCGCGTGGGCGAGCTGATCACGCACTCCTTCCCGCTCGCGGAGTACGAGACCGCCCTGGCGACCTTCAACGACCGGTCCAGCGGCGCCATCAAGATCATCATTCATCCCTGACCGGTCGTCCTCGGAAGGGCGGGCAACGATGCCGAAGTACTACCGACCGACCAGCCGGGCCGACGCGCTGACCGCGCTCGCCGGTGCAGGCACGGGTGCCCGGCCCTTCGTGGGCGGCACCGACCTCCTGGTCGGGCTGCGCCACCACACCGTGGAGCCCGAGCTCATCGTCGACCTCAAGGGCGTGGCCGACCTGCCCGAGCCGATCGTCGTCACCGATGACGGCGTGCAGATCGGCCCCACCCTCACGATGGGCGAGCTGGCGGCCCACCCGCTCGTCCAGCGGTGGTACCCGGCCCTGGTCGAGGCGGCCCTCACCGTCGGGTCGGTGGCCATCCGCAACCGGGCCAGCCTGGTGGGCAACTCGTGCAACGGCTCCCCCGCGGCGGACACCGCCCCACCGTTGCTCGTCCACGACGCCCGGGTGACGATCGCCTCGCAGGACGGCGAGCGGACAGCGCCGCTGGTGGAGTTCTTCCTCGCCCCGCGCCGGACGCTGTGCGGGCCCGGAGAGCTCGTCATCCGGATCGACCTGCCCCGCCCGGCGGAGGGCTCCGGGTCGGCCTTCCGCCGGCTCACCCGGCGCCGCGGGGTCGACCTGGCGACGGTCAGCGTCGCCGCGGTCGTCGACTCCGACGGCCGGGTCGTGCTCGGGCTGGGCGCCGTCGGCCCCCGGCCGATCCGCACCGAGCTGCCCGGGCCGGTCGACCTCACCGACGAGCCGGCCCTCATCCGGCTCCTGGACGAGCAGCTGGAGGTCGCCACCCCGATCTCCGACGTCCGGGCCAGCCGCGAGTACCGGGTCGCAACCCTCCGTGTCCTCGCCAAGCGCGCGGTCCTCGCTGCGGCGGACCGCCGGACCTCCCGGGAGATGGCGTCATGACGTCGACCCATGCCGACGACGACCTGCAGACGGTCACGCTCACGGTCAACGGCAGCGAGCGGACCGTGGCGGTACCGCCGCACCGCACCCTGCTCGACGGGCTCCGCGACGAGGTGGGCCTGCCCGGCACGAAGAGCTGCTGTGCCGAGGGCGAGTGCGGTGCCTGCACCGTCCTGCTCGACGGGCGGGCGGTGAATGCCTGCCTGGTCCTGTGCGTGGAGGTGGAGGGCCGCGACGTGACCACGGTCGAGGGGCTGTCGCGGAACGGACTCACCGACCTGCAGGAGGAGTTCCTCAACGCCGGCGCCGTCCAGTGCGGCTTCTGCATCCCCGGGCAGGTGGTCTCCGCGGAGTACCTGCTCCGGACCAACCCGTCGCCGAGCGAGGAGCAGATCCGCGAGGGGATGTCGGGCAACCTGTGCCGCTGCGCCGGCTACCAGCGCATCGTCCGGGCGGTGCAGGCCACCGCCGTGCGGAGGGGTGGCGGCCATGACTGAGGCTCCGGAACGCACCATCGAGCCCCTGGACCTCCCGGCCGACCCCGGCCCCAGCGGCCAGGTCGGCCGGCCGGTGCTCCGCTACGGCGGCGGCGACCGGACCTCCGGCGCGCAGAAGTTCCTCGCCGACCTGAGCTTTCCCGGGGCCCTGCAGGTGGCTCTGGTGACGATCCCCGTCGGCTGCGCCGACGTCCTCGGCGTCGACACCACGGCCGCCCGAGCGATCCCGGGGGTCGTGGACGTGCTGACCGCCGCCGACTTCCCGTCCCGTGTGCCGCGGTTCGGCGTCTCCCACCAGGACCGCCCGGTGCTGGCCGAGGGCCGGGTGAACTACCACGGCGAGCCGGTCGCGGCGGTGGTCGCCGAGACCCTCGACGCCGCGCAGGCAGCCGCCCGCGCCGTCCGGGTCGAGTACCGGGAGCTGCCGGGCGTGTACAGCCTCGACGCCGCGTTGGCGCCGGGCGCGCACCTGGTGCAGGACCCGTCGATCCGCCCCGGCGACCCGGCTGCTGCGACCAACGTGCTGGAGGACGCGCTCTACACCTGGGGCGACCTCGCCGACGAGGAGGCCCGCACCTCCGTCGTCGTGGCGGACGTCTACACCTTCCCGATGGTCACCCACTTCCCGATCGAGCCCGGGGGGACGGTGGTCGTGCCGACCGACCAGGGTGGCCTCGACATCTACTCCCCCGTGCAGCACCCTTACCTGCTGCAGCGGACGATCGCCTCGGTCGCCGGGCTGCCGCTGAACCGGGTGCGGGTCTTCGCCCCCGACCCCGGCGGCGGCTTCGGGGGCAAGCAGAACCCGAAGATCGAGCCGCTGCTGGCCTTCCTCGCGCTGCGCACCCGCCGGACCTGCCGGCTGGTGCTCTCCCTGGAGGAGACCTTCCAGAGCATGCGGCGGGCCGGCTGCCGGATCACGGCGCGGACGGGCTTCACCCAGGACGGCGAGATCACCTTCCACCAGGTCGACGCCGACTTCCAGATCGGCGCCTACGCCGACGTGGCCCCGCGGGTGATGGCGAAGGGCAGCTACGTCGCGGCCGGGCCCTACCGGGTCCCGGCGGTGCGGATCGCGGCCCGGGCGGTTCTGACGA
The DNA here is from genome assembly GCA_025966175.1 of Modestobacter sp. Classification (GTDB taxonomy): domain Bacteria; phylum Actinomycetota; class Actinomycetes; order Mycobacteriales; family Geodermatophilaceae; genus Modestobacter. The sequence continues at coordinate 7,270 of JAOPVN010000086.1, forward strand.
ACACGACCCCGAGCACGGCGTTCCGGGGGTTCGGCAGCCCTCAGGTGGCCTGGGCGACGGAGTCGCAGCTGGACGCCGGCGCCCGGCTGCTCGGCCTCGACGGCCTGGAGGTCCGGCGCCGCAACCTCGTCGCGAAGGGTGAGGCGTTCGTCCGCGGCGAGTCCGAGGCCACCGCCGACGGCGAGTGGTGGCAGAGCCTGGAGAAGGCCGCTGAGCTGATCGGCTGGGGCGAGCCGCTCGGGCCGAACCGCGGCCGGGGCATCGCGGTCGGCATCAAGCCCGGGGCCACCTCGGGGCTCTCGCAGAGCCTGGTCCGGCTGCTCTGCGACGGCAGCGCCATCGTCTACGCCGGCACCTCCGACATGGGCCAGGGCGCCCGCACGCTGTGGCAACAGATCGTCGCCGACGAGCTGGGCACGCCGCTCGATGAGGTCAGCGTCGTCAGCGGCGACACCGGCACCGTGCCGTTCGACCTGCAGACGTCGGCCAGCCGGTCGACGGTGTTCATGGGCTCGGCTGTGCTGGAGGCCTGCCGCGACGTCCGGCAGCGGGTCCTGGCCCTCTACGCCGAGTCGACCGGGGTGCCGGCCGACCAGCTGAGCGAGCGCCCCGGTGCGCTCGTCACCCCCGACGGCGAGCTGAGCCTCCCCGAGGCCGCCCGTCAGGCCCTCGGGTCGCTGCGGGGTGAGTTCATCGGCCAGGGGACCCGCCGGCTGCGCGGCAAGGGCAACCACCCGCTGGGCGGGGACGCGGCGTTCTACGAGTTCAACGCTACCGCCATCGAGGTCGAGGTGGACCGCGAGACCGGCGAGCTGCTGCTGACCAAGCACGTGACGGTCAGTGACGTCGGCACCGAGCTCAACCCGCTGCAGGTGGTCTCCCAGGACGAGGGCGCCGCGATCATGGGCCTCGGCCACAGCCAGATGGAGCAGCTGCTGCTCGACGAGCACGGCCGCATCCGGAACCTCGGGGCCCTGGACTACCGGATCCCCACCTTCAAGGACGTCCCGCTGGAGCTGATCACCGGCGCCATCGAGAACCACGACGGTCCCGGTCCCTACGGGTCGAAGGGGATCAGCGAGGGCGCGCTGCTGTGCACCGCCGGCGCGCTCGGTGCGGCGGTCGCGCAGGCGACCGGCGTCGCGATCCCCGATCTGCCGCTGACCCCCGAGCGGGTCTGGGCGGCGATGGAGGCGGCCGGCACCGACCGCCCTGACTAGCACGGTCGCCCTCCGGGGCGACGACGGCGGGCGCTGCGAGGCGGGCCGCCGGACGGCACCACCATCCGCACCGTCACAAAGGAGTGATCATGTCGCGCAACCCCGTCGTCTGCCTCGCCGGAACCCTGGACACCAAGGGCACCGAGTACGCCTTCGTCCGCGACGCCCTGCTGGCCACCGGCGTCGACGTCCTCGTCGTCGACTGCGGCGTGCTGGGCGAGCCCTACTTCACCCCGGACATCCCGTCCTCGGAGGTGGCCGCCCGTGCGGGCATCGACCTGGGCGACTTCTCCGCCGGCGTCGAGGGAGGCGCGGGTGGCCGGAACGTCGCCATCACCAAGATGAGCCAGGGCCTGCAGGCCGTCCTCGAGGAGCTGTGCGCGGCGGGGCGGATCGACGCCGTCCTCGGGCTGGGGGGCACCGGCGGCACCGACCTGCTCAGCGGTGCCCTCAAGAACCTCGGCATGGGCGTGCCGAAGCTGATCGTCAGCACGATGGCCTCGAACAACACGCGGCCCTACGTCGGCCACTCGGACATGCTGATGATGAACGCGGTCACCGACATCGCCGGGCTCAACCGCATCTCCAAGCTGATCCTGAGCAACGCCGCGCACGCCGCGGCCGGCATGGCCCGCGGGTACGAGACGACCCGCTCGCAGGCCGACGCCAGCAAGCCGCTCATCGCCGTCTCGATGTTCGGCGTCACCACCCCGGGCGTCATGCGGGTCCGCAAGAACCTGGAGGAGTCCGGCTTCGAGGTCGTGACCTTCCACGCGGTCGGTGAGGGCGCCGGCATGGAGCACCTGATCGACTCCGGCGTGATCGACGGGCTGATCGACTTCACGCTCCCCGAGATCCTCAACCACTGGAACAAGGGGATCTTCGACCCTGGCTGTGAGCGCATGGAGGCCGCCGTCCGCACCGGGATCCCGCAGGTCGTCGTGCCCGGCGCCGCGGAGTGCTTCAACTTCGGCGCCATCGACACCGTTCCGGAGGAGTACGCCACCGCGGAGCGGAACATCATCATCCACAACCCCAACGTGACGTCGCTGCTGGCGACGCCGGACGAGATGCGGCGGCTGGCCGAGTACATCGCCGACCACGTCAACCGGGCTCCCGGGCCGAAGGCGGTGGCCCTGCCCCTGCTCGGGCTGGACAACTACTTCACCGAGGGCAGCCAGTGGCACGGCGTGGACGTGACGCCGCTGCTGGACACGCTGCGCGCCGCTCTCGACCCGGCCATCGAGGTCGTCGAGATGGAGAGCAACATCAACGACGAGACGTTCGCCGACGCGGTCTTCGAGCTGTTCCAGAAGCAGTGGGCCGCGCGCCCGGCGGCCGGCTCCGTCACCGCGGCCACGGCGACCGCCGGCTGACGCTCGTCCTCTGGGCTCCGGGGGCTGCCGCCGCCTGTCCTGGGCGGCGGCACCTCGGGCGCGCCGTGCCCCCGACCGAACCACCGACCCCTGGAGGTCCGATGACCCGGCGCCTGTTCCTGCTCCGCCACGGCGAGGTGACCTCCCACCGCGGCGACGTCCCGGTCACCGAGGAGGGCCTGCAGACCGCCACCGAGGTGGGCCGCCGGCTCGCCGCTCGCGCCGAGGGCGCCATCCGGGTACTCAGCGGCGAGACCCGGCGCACCCGGGACACCGCGGCCGCGGTCGCCCGCGGGGCTCGCGAGGCCGGGGCCCAGGTGCTGGAGGAGGGCGTCGCGTTCGCGTTGCGCAACCCCGACCTGTACCTCGCCGGCGTGCGCGTGGACATGGTGAGCAGCGAAGCCGCATTCGCCGCTCAGGTGCCCGGCCTGGAGGAGTCCGACATCTCCCGGATCGCCTTCTTCAGCGAGTGGCTGACCGTTCCCGACCGCGTCGGCTGGTGGGTCGGCCACAAGAACCCACCCGGTGACGACGCCGCAGCCGTGGCCGAGCGGATCCGGACGTTCGCCGCGAGCCTGGCCGACCGCGAGGACAGCACCGCCTTCACCGTGGGGATCACCCACTCCCCCGTGCTGCGGGCGCTGGCGTTGGAGGTCACCGGCTCGGACACCGGCGAGCCCCGGTGGCTCGCCGGCCTGCAGGCCGACATCGCGGCGGACCGGTCGGTCCAGCTGCGCGTGCTGCCCGACGCGCCGTGACCGGCCCCGGCCGTCGCGGTGGCGGCGGCCGGGAAGGCTCACACCTCCGAAGTATTGGCGAGACGGCCCGGAATCGGAGAAGGTGAGCCGTGGCCGCCATCGACGTCGTGCTCGACGAAGCAGAACTGACCAACGCCCGCGTGCGGAACTACGTGCGCCACTGGGCCCAACTCACCGGAGCCGACCGCATCGAGGTGGTCAACGCCTCCGATGATGCCCGGCTCCTGCGTGAGGCCGTGGAGGCAGGCGAACTCTTCCCGGCGGGTGAGGGGCGCTACTACTCGCGCAGTCACCCCAAGGACACCGCCCGGTCCGAGGAACGCACCGTCGTCGCGACGAACGACCCCGCGGACGAGGGCATCTACAACAACTGGCGCCCCGCCTCGGAGATGCGCCCGCTGCTCGAGGAGCGGATGCGCGGCGCGTCGGCCGGCAAGACCATGTACGTCGTCCCCTATCTGATGGCGCCCCCCGGCTCGCCGCTCGAGCGCTACGCCGCCGGCGTCGAGCTCACCGACAGCCGCACCGTGGTCCTGCACATGATCCGGATGGCGCGGGTCGCGGTCCGCTACGTGAACGAGCTCGCCGACCCGGACAGCTTCGTCCGCGCGGTGCACGTCACCGGCGATCTGGACAGCCTCGGCCAGGGCACCGCGGACGACCAGCGCTGGTTCGTCACCGTCGCCGACGAACGGACGATCCTGCACTACGGCTCGTCGTACGGCGGCAACGCGCTGCTGGGCAAGATCGCCCACGGTCTCCGTCAGGCCGCCTACGACGGCTGGCGCTCGGGCGAGTTCCTGGCCGAGCAGTTCATGCTGCTGGGCATCCACGACAAGGAGACCGGCCGGATCTACCACATCTGTGGGGGGTTCCCCAGCGCGTCCGGCAAGACGAACCTCGCGATGATGCTGGCCCCGGATGCCCTCGGGGAGCGGTACCGGGTCGACTTCTACGGCGACGACATCGCCTGGCTGCGCGTCGACCCCGAGGACGGGCGGATCTACGCCATCAACCCCGAGTTCGGCGTGTTCGGCGTCGCCAAGGACACCAACGAGATCACCAACCCGACCGCGGTCGCCGCGATCGGCCCGGACACCGGCACGATCTTCACCAACGTGGCCTACAACGAGGACACCGGCGAGGTCTGGTGGGAGGGCAAGTCGCCGGAGCCGCCGGCCGATCCCACCGGCTGGCGCGACTGGAGCGGGGAGCTGGTCTCCGAGCGGCCGGAGAGCCGCAAGGGCGACCCGTGGGCGCACCCGAACAGCCGCTTCACCACGACGCTGGCGAACGTCCCCAACATGTCCCCCGACTACGAGGAGCCCCAGGGCGTCCCCATCGACGCCATCATCTTCGGCGGTCGCACCAGTGACCGGGAACCGCTCGTCCGGGCCATCACCGACCTCGCCGAAGGGGTCTACGACGGGTTGACCCTCGGCGCCGAGGCGACCTTCGCCGCCGAGGGCGTGGAGGGGCAACTCCGCTACGACCCGATGTCGATGCGGCCCTTCATGGCGTATCCCGAGGGTCCCTACGCCGCCCACTGGCTGAAGATCATCGGTGCGGCGACCGAGCCGCCGCTCTTCGCCCACGTCAACTGGTTCCAGCGTGACCCGGAGGACCGGCACTTCCTGTGGCCGGGCTACCGGGACAACCTGCGCCCGCTGCTGTGGCTCATGCAGCTCAAGGCCGGCGAGGTGACGGGCACCCGGACGCCGGTCGGCATCATCCCCACCAAGGAGGAGCTGGACCTCGTCGGGGTGGACGTGCGTCCCGAGGACCTCGACAAGATCCTCACCATCGACGTCGCCCGCTGGCGGCAGGAGATGGCCCACCGCGAGGAGCACCTGTCGAAGTTCGCGGACCTGCCGGAAGAGATCTGGGAGGCGCACCGCCGGGTCGCGGCTGCTCTCGACGCCCTGGACTGACGGACGGCGGAGGCCTTTCGCCGTCAGTGACCGCGAAAGGCCTCCGCCAACCACCACGACGGCTGATCGCGGGTCACCTTGGCGTCGATGAGCAGCGGGGTCGAGCGGGGGCCGGCCAGCCAGGCTGCCACCGCGTCCAGCGCACGCACGTCCCGGACGGTGACGGCCTCGAAGCCGTGGCCGCGGGCGATCGCGGCGAAGTCGGTCTCGGGGAACCGCACGGTGTCCAGCGGATGGCCGTCCGGACCGAAGTGGTGCACCTCGGCGCCGTACGCGGCGTCGTCGTAGACGACGACCACCATGGGCAGCCGCAGTCGGACGACGGTCTCGAGCTCCGAGGCGCCCATCAGCGCGCCGCCGTCGCCCAGAGCGGCGACGGGCAGGCGGTGGGGTTGGGCCAGCGCCGCCCCGATCGCCGTCGCCAGGCCCAGCCCCACCGACTGGAACGCCTGGGTGAAGCAGAAGCCGAGCTGGTCGGGGACGTCGAGGAACATGCTGGGGTAGCCCATGAAGTTGCCGGAGTCCACGGCGACGA
>JAOPVN010000578.1 GCA_025966175.1 Modestobacter sp.
GGCACCGCGGGCAGCGTCCAGCTCGGCGCTGACCGCGGCCTGCGAGGCCGAACCGGCGCCCAGGGCACGCAGCACGTCGAGGGCGATGACGTTGCCCGAGCCCTCCCAGATGGAGTTCAGCGGCGCCTGCCGGTAGAGCCGCGGCATCCCCGACTCCTCGACGAAGCCGTTGCCGCCCAGCACCTCCAGCGCCTCGGCGACGGCGACCGGGGTGCGCTTGCAGACCCAGAACTTCGCGACCGCGCCGGCCAGCCGCAGGTAGTCCCGCTCCCCGGCGTCCTGCGCCGCGGCCAGCCGCACGGCCAGCGCGGTCGCCGCCTCGCTCTCCAGCGCCAGGTCGGCCAGCACGTTCTGCATCAGCGGCTGGTCGGCCAGCAGCGCACCGAAGGCCCGGCGGTGCCGGGCATGGTGGACGGCCTGGGTGAGCGCCGCACGCACGGTGGCCGCCGAGCCCAGCACGCAGTCAAGCCGTGTGGTGGCGACCATCTCGATGATCGCCGGGACGCCGCGGCCGGGTTCGCCGACCAGCCAGCCCGTCGTCCCGTCGAACTCCACCTCGCTGGAGGCGTTGGACCGGTCGCCGAGCTTGTCCTTGAGCCGCTGCAGGCCGAAGACGTTGCGCTCGCCGCCGGGCAGCACGCGCGGCACCAGGAAGCAGGAGACGCCCTCGCCGGTCTGCGCCAGCACCAGGAACAGGTCGCTCATCGGGGCGGAGGTGAACCACTTGTGCCCGGTGAGCGACCAGCTGCCGTCGCCGTTCGCCGTCGCCCTGGTCGTGTTGGCCCGGACGTCGGAGCCGCCCTGCTTCTCCGTCATGCCCATTCCGGCCACCAGCCCGCGCTTGGTCTGCGGATCGGCCAGCCCGAACTGGTACTCCCGGCTGGTCAGCCCGGGCTCCAGCGCCTCGGCCAGGTCCGGGGCGCGGCGCAGCGCGGGGACGACGGCATAGGTCATCGTCACCGGGCAGCCGTGCCCCATCTCCACCTGCGTCCAGCCCAGGTAGCCGACCGCTCGGCGGACGTGCGCGTGCCGGTCGCCGGACGCGGCGTCGGCCCACGGCGCCCCGGCCAGGCCGTGCCCGATCGCGGTGCCCATCAGCTCGTGCCAGGCCGGGTGGAACTCCACCTCGTCGACCCGGTGCCCGTACCGGTCGTGGGTCCGCAGCCGCGGCGGGTTCTCGTTGGCCAGCCGCCCCCACTCCTGGGCCTGCTCGCTGCCGGCCAGCTCACCCAGGTCGGCCAGCGAGGCCAGAGCGGCGGCGTCGGCGTGCCGCAGGCAGGCCTCGGACAGCGCGGCGTCCCCGGCGATCGGGTCGTGTCCGGCCAGCGGCGGGGTCTGGTTGGTCACCTCGTGCGTGACGCTCATGGACGCACCGTACGAGACGGGCGCCCCTCCGTGGATCGGGTCAGCTGATCGTGGCTGCTCCTGGCTGCGCGGTGCGCGCTGCGCACGCCAGGTGAGCCAGGACCGGTTCAGCGGGCGGGGTGGAGGTAGCGGTCCCACGCCTCGGGCGGGTCGACCGGGCCGGTGGCGTGCAGCGTCAGGGTGGCCACCTCCGGCCAGTGCCCCGGACGGTTCCACGTGGAACCCCGGTGACCGGCCGGGCCCCTCAGGCCGGCGGGCCGCCCAGCAGCAGCCCGCGCAGCAGGTGCAGGGCGAGCGTCGTGGTCCGCTGCCGGACGGCGTCCCGCGAACCGGGCAGGACGACGGACTTGGTGGCCGTGCCGTCCGGCCCGACCGCCGCCAGGTGCACGGTGCCCACCGGCTTGCCCGTCGTCCCGCCGCCCGGTCCGGCGATCCCGGTGACCCCGACGCCGACGTCCGCGCCGAACCGGTCACGGGCTCCCTGCGCCATCGCCAGCGCCACCTCCGGGCTGACCGCGCCGGAGGCGGCCAGCATCTCGACCGACACGTCCAGCAGCTGCTCCTTCGCGCTGTTCGCGTACGCGGCCACCCCGCCGAGCGCCCACGCCGAGGAACCGGGAGCCGCGGTGAGCCGGGCGGCGAGCAGGCCGCCGGTGCACGACTCCCCCACCGCCACCGTCCAGGCGCGGCCGGCCAGCGCCGCGGCGACCTGCTCGTCGACCGTCGCGCCGTCCTGGCTGAACAGCATGTCCCCGAAGTCCTCGGTGACCGCCTGCTGCAGCAGCCGGTACGCGGGTCCGGCGTCGGGGGAGTACCGGGTGACGATCTCCAGCTCGCCGTCGCGCAGGCAGGTGGTGACCTCCAGCCCGCGGAGCTGATCGTCGATCCGGCGCAGCGTCGCGGCCAGCTCGGACTCCGGCGTGCCCCACAGCCGCAGGGTCTCCTGACGCAGCTCGGTGGCTCCGGCCAGCGCCGTCCGGACCAGCTCGGCCGCGAGCGCCGCCGGCCACATGCCCTGCAGCTCCGACGGTGGGCCCGGCAGCACCAGCACCGGCGGCCCACTGCGCCCCTCCGCGACCGGCACCACCAGGCCGGGGGCAGTGCCCACCGGCTCGAGCACGGTCGCACCCACCGGGACCTGGGCCTGCTTGGTGACGCCGGCCGCCGTCGCGGCCGGTTCCATCCGCCAGCCGCGGAGGGCGCTGAGCCGGGCGACGATCGCCCCGATCCGCGCCTCCAGAGCCGGGTCCACCGCCGACGGGCGCCCCTGGAAGTCCCCCACGACCACCGCGGTGAGGTCGTCCGCGGTCGGCCCGAGTCCACCGGTGGTGATCACCAGGTCGACGCCGCTGCCGGCGAGGAACGCCAGCGCCGAGCGCAGGTCCTCGGGCCGGTCGCCCACGACGACGACCGAGCCGACGTCGACCCCCTCGGCGCGCAGCGCCTCGGCCAGCCACGGTCCGTTGCGGTCGCTCACCCGCCCGGTCAGCACCTCCGTGCCCGTCACCACGATCCCCGCGCGCGCTGCCACGAACCGACCCTAGGGCGCCGGGCCGCCCGGGCACCCCACGCCGCGTCGGGGCGACGGCGTCCCGGTGACGCCGCTACGGTGGCCTGCGCCCTGCCCTGCCACCTGAACCCCGGCTGACACCGACGCCGGGGCCGCGCCCGACGCCCACCAGGAGGACAGATGAGCCAGCCTCACCCGCCGATCCCCGAGCCGCAGCCGCACCCGGACCCGGCGCCGCCGGCCCCGCCCGAGAACGACGAGCCGCGGACCCAGTCGATCCTGCTGCCGCCCAGCCAGCGGCAGACCGACGAGCCGGCACAGCCACCCGCGGAGCCGTTCGACGCGCCACCCGCGCAGCCGAGCCAGGACTGGGCCCCGCCGCCGGCCGAGCCGGCGTCCCCGGAGCAGCCGCTCCCCGGCCAGCCGGCCCCGGGACCCGCGACGAGTCAGTTCGCCGCCCCGCCGGCTCCGGGGCCGGCGACCGGCCAGTTCGCCCAGCCGGCGTACCGGCCCGGCTACGACTCGGCGGGACCGACGCAGGTCACCGGCCCGGTGGACTTCGTGCCCGGTTTCTCGTCCGAGCCGCCCCCGGTGATGCCCGGCGGTGGCGCGC
>JAOPVN010000595.1 GCA_025966175.1 Modestobacter sp.
AGATCCTGGGAAGCGAGGCCGAGTACCACGAGATCCCCTGGTTCTGGAGCAAGCAGGGTCACCTGAGGCTCCAGATCGCCGGCCTCGGCGCCACGGCGGACGAGTGCGTCGTCCGTGGTGAGCCCGAGGTGCACAAGCTCTCCGCATTCTGCTTCACCGCCGATGAGCTGGTGGCCGTCGAGTCCCTGAACAGGCCCGCATTCCACAATGCTGCTCGACGGCTCCTGGGCAGCGACCGGGCCGTGACCCGTGCAGCCCTGGAGGCGGCCGACTACGACCTGCCGGCGATGGCGAGAGAGATCGTGCGGGCCCTACCCGTCTCGGCGGCTGAGCCGGTCAGGCCTCCACGAAGCGTCCCAGCGGCTCGGTGAACCGCGTGTCCTCGGTCCCGATGTGGAACATGACCGAGAAGTGGTTGTGGCCGGCGGCTCGTAGGAACCGCGGCGGACGTCCCTGGCGGCGCGCCAATGCGTCGAGGAGCAGCTGAGCCTGGTCCTGGACGTCGGCGGGGTCGTACTCCGCCACGGTGACCAGCACGGGGACGTCGGTCCCGCAGAGCCCATCGACGCACGAGCCGGCGGCGAGCTCCGACGGCGAGTTCCCGTAGTAGTCGGTCAGGTCGATGCCGGCACCCCGGGAGGGTTCGTAGATCCCCGAGCAGAGGACCGCCCCCTTGAGCGGGTGCCGGGATCCTGACGTCAGGGCTGGGCGAGCGATCATCGTCGCCACGTGTGCTGCGCCCGCGGAGTGCCCCATCACGACGACCGCCGCCGGGTCGCCGCCGTACTGGGCCACGTCCGTGTCGATCCAGTGCGTTGCTGCCGCCACGTCCTCCGCTCCGGCAGGAAAGGTGGCCCCAGGCGCGAGGCGGTAGTTGATGTTCACCGCGATCCAGCCATTCGCCACGGCCCAACGGCAGACGTTGTCGTAATAGGGCTGACCACTTCTCGCCTTGTCGCCCCCGACGAATCCCCCGCCGTGCACGAAACAGAGCACAGGCCGCCGGCGGTCACCCCGATCCGTCGGGAGGTGCAGGTCCAGCACGTGCTGGTGATGAGGTCCGTAGGACAGGTCACGGACGACCTCGTGCCGCAGCGCACCGGGGTGCGCCTCTCGATAGAGCGCCGCCGTGCGACCGGGGACGTCGCCACCCATGTCCGGGCCGAGCTCTGCGATCCGCGCCTGCAGGTCGAGCAGCCCGCTGCCCAGATCAGCCGACACGCAACTCCCACCGACTGGGGCCTCGCCACTGCGGCGAAATGCCGATCTGAAAGATGTTCCGGACATTACGTCCCGAATCTTGCTCAGACAAGCTACGGGAATGGACGCCCGAGAGCAACGACCCTCAGCTCAGTGGGCTGCGCGGGAGCATCTTGTTGCTGATGATCAGCTTCTGGATCTCGCTGGTGCCCTCGAAGATCGTTGTCAGCCGGGCGTCGCGCCAGTGCCGCTCGACCTGCCGCTCGGTGGTGTAGCCGTTGCCGCCGTGCTGCTGCATCGCCTGGTTGGTGACGCGCACCGCCATCTCGGTGGCCTGCAGCTTCACCATCGCCGCCTCCCGCTCGCAGGGCAGGCCCTCGTCGAGCAGGTGGGCGACCTGCCGGTAGAAGGCCCGGGCCTGCTCGACCTGGGCGGCCATGTCGGCGAGGGCGAAGCGCAGCGCCTGGAAGTCGCCGATCGGGTGCCCGAACTGCTCGCGCTCCTGCAGGTAGAGCACCGAGTCCTCGACCGCGGCGCGGGCCAGGCCGACGGCGCGCGCGGCGGTGTGTACGCGGGCGGTGTTGAGGAACTTCTGCGCCTCGCGGAAGCCGGCCCCGGAGTCGCCGTCGCCCCCGGCCTCCACGATCAGGTCATCGGCCGGGATCCGGACGCCGTCGAAGGTGAGGTCCCAGGTCAGGAAGCCGTGGTAGCCGACCTTGTCGATGGGGTAGCCGGAGAGCCCGGCCGGGAACGAACCGCGCTCCTTGACCAGCAGCAGGTTGCGCAGGCCGCGGGAGCGGGACTCCCCGGGCTCCGGGTCGGCGACCCGGACCAGCACCTGGATGAAGTCGGCGGCCTTCGCATTGCCGCACCAGCGCTTGTGCCCGGTGACCACCCACTCGTCGCCCTCCCGCACCGCGCGGGTCTGCACGTTGGCCAGGTCGGAGCCGGCGTCGGGCTCGGAGAGTGCGACGGCACCGATCCAGGAGCCGCCCGCACTGCGGCGCAGCAGGTCGGCCCGGCGCTGTGGATCGGCGACCGCCGTCCCCATGCCCTGCGACCGGGCCAGGATGCTCGCCACGCTCATCCACGCCCGGGCCAGCTCCTCGCTGACCATGCAGTACTCGAAGACGCCGAGGCCCAGCCCGCCGTCCTCGGCCGGGATGGTGATCCCGAAGTACCCGAGCTCGCCGAGCCGCTCGAGGATCCGCTGCGGGATCTCGCCCTTCTGCGGGTCGAGCTCGTTGGCGACCGGCAGCACTTCGTCCATCGCGAAGCGGCGGGCCTGCTCCTGCAGGGCGGCGCGGGCCGGCGTGTGCCACGGCGCGAGCAGCTCGGGCGGCTCGGGCAGCCAGGTGTCGGGCACGGCATCGGTCTCGGGACGGCTGGCGGTCGACGTCATCGTCGGTCGCTCCCCCACTCGGGCTCGGCGGATGGTCCCCGCCCACTCTGCGGGAGGCAGGACCGCCGCGCACGGCGTGCACCGTGAACGGTGACCAGCCTCACGGTGCGGTCAGCTGATCGCCGCGAGCCCGCGCTGCACTGCGGTCGCGCCGCCGGCCAGCCGGTCCCGGGCCTCGGGCAGCAGCCGGCCCTCGGCGTCGAGCAGATCCCGCCAGCTCCGTTGCGGTGTCCAGCCGAAGAGCTTCTCCGCCTTGGCACAGGAGATCCCGGAGGCGTCCGGGCGGGGCACCGGGCGCAGCTCGACCTCGTCACCGAAGTGCCGTCGGACCAGGTCGTGCAGCGGCAGCCCGTTCGCGGTGTCGGCGGCGGCTGCGTAGAGGACCTCGTGCCCGATCACGTCACCGGTGACCGCGCTGGCGATCAGCTCGGCGAGGTCGTCGACGACGACGTAGGACCAGAACGACGCGCTCTCGTCCGCGCCCCGGGCCCGCACGATCGGGCCGACGTTGCGCTCGATGTTTCCCTCCCACTGGACCCAGGTCGGCCGGATCGAGACCGCGGTGATGTCCGAGCGCGCCACCGCCGCGTCCATGAGCTGCTCGCCGAACCACTTCGTCAGCGCGTAGGTGTCCTGCGGGGCGATCGGGTGCCCCTCGTCGATCGGCGCGTACCGCGCGTGGAAGTACCGCTTCGGATAGCAGAACCCCGGCACCGTCTCGCTGGAGAGGTGCACGAAGCGGCCCACGCCGGAGCGCTCCGCGGCCTCCAGCGTGTGAAAGGTCGCCATGAGGTTGTTGGCGAAGATCTCGTGCGGGGGGTTCTTCACCGGGCTCGGGATGGCCGCGGTGTGCACGACGCCGTCGTGCCCCGGCAGGACGGCGGCCGCGTGGCCGGCGTCGGTCAGATCGGCCTGCACGTACCGCACCGGTCCGGCGCGTTCGTAGACCGGCGGCAACCGGTCGACGGCGGTGACCTCGTGCCCCGCGCTGAGCAGGCGGTCGATCGTGGCCGCACCGACCTTGCCGCGGGCGCCCGTCACCAGGATGCGCATGCCCCGCAGTACCCGTGCGGAGCGGTTGCCATCCGCACCGGTCCGCGCCGGCCGCCGCTGCTCCCCTGCGCTGTTCCACCAGCGCAGATGCGTGCACGCCTGCGCGGAAGGACGAGAAGTCGGGGTGTGACGGACCGGTTCAGTCCACCGAGCAGGGTGGCCGGAGGGTGTGCCACGCCGTCCGCTGCTGGAACCACTCGCCGGCGTCCAGCAGCAGGTGCTCGCCGCCCACCGCGGCGGTCAGCTGCAGCCCGACCGGCATGCCGGAGGCTCCGTGCCGGCCCGCGGGCAGGGCGAGGGTGGGGCCGGCGTGCAGTGACCACGGCGCGCTGAGCTGGGCCAGCCGGCGGGTGATGGTCAGGACGTCGTCGTCGCTCCGGGCGGGCGGGACGTCGACCGGCAGCGTCGGGGTGAGCAGGACGTCGACCTGCCCGAACAGCTCGTCCAGGCCGCGCTGGAACTCCGCGCGCGCCTCCAGCGCCTCCGCCCGGTCGCCCTCGGACACCCCGGTGCCCACCCGCACCCGGGTGAGCGTGTCGGGCTGGAAGAACTCGGGGCGGGTCAGCCGCTCCTGGTGCAGGTCGGCCATGCCCGCGTAGACGATCGTGTAGAGCACGTCCTGGGCCGAGCCGATCCCGGTCACCTCGACGGGCACGAGCTCGGTCCCGCCGTCAGCGAACACCCGCGCAGCAGCCTCGACCACCTCGGCGACCCCGGGGTCCAGGTCGTCGAACCACCATGCGGGGACGCCGATGCGCCGCGGTGGCGCCGGTTCCAGCAGCCGGGGCTCGCGCCCGGCCAGGACGGCGAACGCGCGGGCGACCAGTCCGACGTCCCGGGCGATCGGGCCGACGGTGTCGACCAGCTCGCAGACCGGGAAGGTGCCGGCGTCGGGGACGACGGAGATCCCCGGTCGCAAGCCGGTCACCCCGCAGGCCGAGGCCGGCACCCGCACCGACCCGCCGGTGTCGGTGCCCAGCGCCAGGTCGACCAGGCCGGCCGCGACCGCGGCGGCGCTGCCGCCACTGGAGCCACCGGGCACCCGGAGCAGGTCCCAGGGGTTCCGGCACGGCCCGGCGGCGGAGTTCTGGCTGGTCAGGCCGACGGCGAACTCGCTCATGTTCGTCTTGGCGACCATCTGGGCGCCGGCCGCGGCCAGCCGGGAGACCACCTCCGCGTCGGTGTCGGGCACGCGGTCGGCGAAGTACGCCGAGCCGCACGTGGTGCGCACCCCGGCGGTGTCGATGTTGTCCTTCAGCCCGACCCGCACGCCGGCCAGCGGGCCGTCCGCGGCGTGCGGGAGCGGCGGGTCGATCGCGGTGATGACGGCGTTGGTCGCGGCCAGCACCTCGTGCGCCGAGCTCACGTGCGGGCCTGGCGGGCGCGGGCCAGCTCCACGTAGTGCTCGACCACCGCCGCGTCGTCCACCGCGCCCAGGTTGAGCGCCGTCTCCGGCGCCACGCCCTGGAACAGCCGCTTGAGCGGCACCTCCAGTCGCTTGCCGGTGCGGGTGTGCGGCACGCCGGGGACGACGGTGATCTCGTCGGGGACGTGCCGGGGGCTGGCGTTGGCCCGGATCGCGGCCTTGATCTCGGCCACCAGCTCGTCGGTCAGCTCGTGGCCGGGCGCCAGCTGGACGACCAGCGGCATCCAGTAACCGCCGTCGGGTTGCTCCACGCCCAGCACCACGCAGTCGACGACGGCCGGGATCGCTTCCACGGCGGCGTAGATGTCCGCCGTCCCCATGCGGACGCCGCCGCGGTTGAGCGTCGAGTCCGACCGGCCGGTGATGAGGCAGGTGCCGCGCTCGGTGATCTCCAGCCAGTCGCCGTGCCGCCACACGCCGGGCCACGGCTCGAAGTAGGCCTCGCGGTACCGGGTGCCGTCGGGATCGTTCCAGAAGTAGAGCGGCATCGACGGCATCGCCTCGGTGACGACGAGCTCCCCCAGCTCGCCGACCACGGGCTTCCCGTCCTCGTCCCAGGACGCGACGGCGACGGCGAGCATGGGGCGCTGCAGCTCACCGGAGGTGACCGGCAGCAGCGGCGAGCTGCCGATGAACCCGGTCGCGACGTCGGTGCCACCGGACGCCGAGACCAGCTGCAGGTCGCCGCCCACGGCGTCGTACACCCAGTCGTAGGCCGCAGCGGGCAGCGGCGACCCGGTCGAGCCGAGCAGCCGGAGGGCCGACAGGTCGTGGTCGTCCCGCGGGCGGACGTCTGCCTTCATGCAGGCGGTGAGGTAGCCGGCGCTCGTGCCCAGCTGAGTGATCCCGATCCGGGCGGCGAGAGCGAACTGCGCGTCGACGGTGGGGTACGCCGGCGCACCGTCGTGCAGCACCGCGGTCGCCCCGCAGAGCAGGCTCGACACGACGACGTTCCACATCATCCAGGCGGTGGACGTGTACCAGTAGAAGCGGTCGCCCGGGCCGAGGTCGTTGTGCAGGTTCCCCCATTTGCGTTGCTCGAGAACGACCCCGCCGTGCCCGTGCACGATCCCCTTGGGCAGGCCGGTGGTGCCCGAGGAGTACAGGACCCACAGCGGGTGGGCGAAGGGCAGCGGCTCGAAGACCGGCTCCTGCTCGTCGGCCACCGCCTCCGCCCAGGGCAGTGCGCCCTCGGGGACCTCGTCGGGGTGCAGTCGGGGGACGGCGATCGTCGTCCGCACGCTGGGCAGGGACGCGCGGAGCTCGGCGACGACGTCCCGGCGATCGTGCTCCCGGCCGTTGAAGCGGTAGCCGTCGACGGCGACCAGGACGACCGGATCGATCTGGACGAACCGATCGAGGACGCTGCGGGTGCCGAAGTCGGGGGCGACCGACGACCACACGGCCCCGATGGACGCGGCTCCCAGGAAGGCGACGACCGCCTCGGGGACGTTCGGCAGGTAGCCGACCACGCGGTCCCCGCGCCGGACGCCGAGCCGGCGCAGGGTCGCGGCGAAGGCGCCGACCTGCCCGCGCAGGGTCGCCCAGGAGATCTCGACCGGGTCGGCGTCCTCGGCCACCGCGATCAGCGCGGGGTGCTCCTCGGTGGCGTACCGCAGCGCCTGCTCGGCGTAGTTGACCGTGACGTCGGGGAACCACTCGGCGCCAGGCATTGCGCGCCTCGTGAGCACCCGGTCGTCGGGGACGCCGGGCAGCACGTCGGTGAAGGTGGCGACGTCGGCCCAGAACTGGTCGAGGTGGTCGACGGACCAGCGCCAGATGGCGTCGTAGTCGGGCGGGGTGCCGAAGGCCAGGCCGCGGCGCTCGGCGACCCAGGCCGCGAACCGACCCAGCCCGCTGGCCGCGATCGACTCCGGCGTCGGGGACCAGAGCACCTCGGGTCCGGCGGCCGGGTCCGCGCCGC
>JAOPVN010000604.1 GCA_025966175.1 Modestobacter sp.
GTCACCGCCGTCATGGCCTGCACCGACAGCCGGCGCGACTCGTCGGGCTCCGCGCTCAGCAGCAGCCGCCGGTTCTCCAGCACCAGGACCCGGCCCGCCATGAGGAACAGGTCGGCGATCAGTCGGCTGAGGACGTGCGCCGTGGCCGGATCCGCCGCCGGCGCCGCCGACCAGTGGCCGGCCGAGATCGCCCCGTTCAGCACCTCGGCGATCCGTTCGCCGGTGTGCTGGACGAGCGTGCGCTCACGCGCCTGCAGCGCCGGGGAACGGCGGAGGGCCTCCAGGTAGCTGCGGTTCTCCGGCCGGGACTCCTCGTCCAGCAACTCCCGTAGGTCGCGCTCCAGATAGGTGCGCAGGGCCCCCACCGGGTCGGCCCCGGGAGCCCGCTCGGTGACTGCGGCGACCGCGCGGTCGACCCAGGGCGTGCGGCCGTCGAAGAACAGCGCCTCCTTGGTCGCGAAGTGGTTGAAGACCGTCTGGACCGCGACGTCGGCGGCGGCGGCGACGTCGGCGATGGTCACGGCGTCGAACCCGCGCTCGGCGAACAGTCGCTGCGCCGTCTCGCGTACCTCGGCCCGGGTGCGCGCCTTGCGGAGCTCGCGCCGGCTGCCGGTGTCCTCACTCACAGTGGCCAATCTATAACGCAGGGTGGAAACACGCCGAGCGAGGTCAGCCGGCCAGCGCGGATGCGCCGGCCGTACGGAGGGCGGGATGCGCCGGTGCCCAGTCGATCCACACCGCATCGGCCCAGGAGCGGATCAACGTGGGCAGGTCCACCACGTCCAGGTCGGCAGCGAGGTCGGCGACGGTCGTCGTCCAGCGGCCCGGCCGGATCTGCGGCCGGGGTGCGGCGTCGGCCACCCGCCCGGCCAGGTCACCGGCCCGCAGCGGGTCGACGTCGCGCTCCAGCCACAGGCACAGCCGGACGGCGGCCGCCGCCGGCTCGTCGTCCAGCAGGTGCTGGGCGTCGTAGGCGTCGGTGGCCAGCTGCAGCAGGGACGCCGTCTGCACGTCCTGTGCCGCCTCCTCGCGCAGTCCGCGGACGGTCACCGCGAACAGCCCCGCGCAGCTGGGCGAGGCCCCGGGGTGGGCGCTCGCCAGACCGGGGACGACGGCGAGGACGGCGCCGCAGCCGGGGCAGGCCGTCGTCTCCAGCGCCCCGCCGGCGAGCGGATCGGGGTTCGCGGTGTCGGTGTCGCTCACGACGATCGATGGTGCCGCACCCGGCCGATCGGTGCCGGGCGGCTCCGGGTCCGGACCCGTGGCACCGCGTGTCACCCCGTGGCCCGACCGGGGCGCCGGACCACCTAGCGTGGGTCCTCAGCCTCGAGATCCGGAGACGAGCGATGAAGACGCACGGTGCTGTGCTGCGTGGGCCTGGCGACTGGGAGGTCGTCGAACTCGAGCTGCTCGACCCGGGGCCCGGCCAGGTGGTGGTCGAGATGGCCTACGCCGGGCTCTGCCACTCCGACGAGCACCTGCGGTTCGAGAGCCAGCGCTATCCCATCGTCGGTGGCCACGAGGGCGCCGGCACGGTGCTGGCGGTCGGCGCGGGCGTCACCGCGGTGCAGCCCGGCGACCACGTCGTCACCGCCTTCCTGCCCGCCTGCGGGCGCTGCCGCTGGTGCGCCGCGGGCCGGTCGAACCTCTGCGACCTGGGCGCCACCATCGGCACCGGCCAGCTGCCCGGCGGCACCTGGCCGTTCCGGCTGGACGGCGAGGAGCTCGGCGGCTTCTGCATGGTCGGCGCGTTCGCCCGGCACTCGCTGCTCTCCGAGTACTCCTGCGTGAAGATCGACGCCCACCTGCCGCTGGACGTGGCCGCGCTGATGGCCTGCAGCGTCCCGACCGGGTGGGGGTCGGCGGTCAACGCCGGACCGGTCCGTCCCGGGGACGTCGTGGTCGTCGTCGGCACCGGTGGCGTCGGCTGCAACGCGGTGCAGGGCGCGGCGATGGTCGGGGCCCAGCACGTCATCGCCGTCGACCCGGTGGAGTTCCGCCGCGAGTTCGCTCGCACCCTGGGCGCCACGCACGCGGTGGCGAGCACCGAGGAGGCCGCGGCCCTGGCCAAGGAGCTGTCCCGGGGCACCGGCGCCGACGTCGTCATCCTGGCCACCGGCACGACCAGCCCGGAGATCACCGGCGGCGCGTACCGCTGCCTGGGCAAGGGCGGCACGCTCGTGCTCACCGGCCTGGCCGACCACACCATGGCGACGACGGTGGCCCTGCCCGGCAACATCACCACCATCTTCGAGCAGCGGGTGCAGGGCGCGCTCTACGGCATGTGCAACGCCTACCGGGACATCCCGCGGCTGCTGCGGCTCTACGAGGAGGGGAAGCTCGAGCTCGACTCCCTCATCACCAAGCGCTACTCCCTGGAGCAGGTGAACGAGGGCTACCAGGACCAGCGCGACGGCACGATCATCCGCGGCGTCCTCGAACACCAGCACTGATCCCACCAAAATGGCCATTTTGGTGGGGTCGGGGAGGGGTGACGCGGGGTCCGGCTGGGCAGCTCTCTGCACATGCCCGAACCCACGATCGCCGTCCTGGACGTCGACGGCACCCTGGTCGACTCCAACTACCAGCACGCGCTGGCCTGGTACCGCGCGTTGCGCTCGCTGGGGGAGACGTTCCCGGTCTGGCGACTGCACCGGCTGATCGGGATGGGCGGCGACCAGCTCGTCCTCTCCCTGGGCGGGGAGGAGCTGGAGGAGCGGATCGGCGAGCAGGCCCGCAAGCGCCAGGGCGAGGAGGTCGACCAGATGATCGGTGAGGTCGCCCCGCTGCCCGGTGCCCGGGACCTGCTGCTGGCGATCAAGGAGCGCGGCCACCGGCTGGTGCTGGCCAGCTCCGGGCAGCAGCGGCACGTCGACCTCGCCCTGGACCTGCTCGACGCGCGCGACATCGCCGATGCCTGGACCTCCAGTGCCGACGCGGAGAAGACCAAGCCGGCGCCGGACCTGCTGCAGGTGGCCTTGACGAAGCTCGGCGCTCCGGAGGACGCGAGCAGCGTGATGGTCGGCGACTCGGTCTGGGACATCGAGGCGGCGAAGAACGCCGGGATGCCGGCGATCGCCGTCCGCTCCGGGGGTTTCGGCGACGACGAGCTGCGCGGCGCCGGGGCGATCGCCATCTTCGACACCCCCGGCGACCTCGCGAAGGCGCTGGACGACACCCCGCTCGCCTGAAGGGGGCTGCGAGTCAGACCAGGGTCGGCCGGGGCCGGAGCAGGCCGGCTGCCTGTGCGGCGGTCAGGCCGGTGGGCAGCAGCGGGCCGGTCATCGCCAGCGAGCCCATGGAGCCGACCCGGGCCAGCAGGGTGGGGGAGTCGACGTCGGCGATGATCGTGCGGACCTTGACCTGGGCCGCGGCCTCGGAGATCCCGCGCAGGACGCGCAGCGCATGGTCCAGCCCGCCGGTGGTGCGCAGGGTCCGCAGCGAGACGACCACCGCGTCCAGCGGTACCCGGGTGAGCAGCCCCCACAGGGTGGTGCCCAGGCCGTAGTCGGTGAGGGCCAGCCGTACCCCGGACCCGTGCAGTGCCGTGAGCCCGGCGAGCAGCGCGCCGGACGCGCGGTGCAGCAGCTCCTCGGGGAAGGTCAGCGCCAGCCGGTCAGCGGCCAGGCCGCTGGCGGTGAGGGCATCGGTGACGTCGTCGACGAACGTCCCGGGGGCGGTCAGCCCGGCCGGCAACTGGACGCCGACGTGCACGGTGTCCGAGAGCTCCGCCGCGTCGCTGCAGGCCTGCTGCAGCAGCCAGCGGCGCAGCGGCCGGTGCTGCTCCGGCTCCGCGGCCGCCCACACCTCGTCGGCCGACAGCAGACCCCGCGCCGGGTCCTCCCAGACCAGGTCGGTCTGCAGTCCGACCAGCCGGCCGGTGCCGACGTCGCTCAGGACGTCGTAGCGCAGCTGGACCTGCCCGGCGGCGACTGCGGCGAGCACACCGACCGGGCGGTGCTGCGAGGTGGTG
>JAOPVN010000606.1 GCA_025966175.1 Modestobacter sp.
CCATCCGGGCCACGACCGCCGGGTGCAGGGTCAGCACGGCGACCGAGGCGTACATCTTCATCCGCGAGCTGGTCGCGGCCAGCGCGGACATGATCGTGAAGGTCTCGAGGGTGTGGTCCCAGAACTCCGTCTGTCCACCGAAGCCGCGGAACTTCACCATGCAGAGCGCGAAGTCGAAGCCCATGGCCTCGGTGCGCTGCACGATGTCCCGGTTGAGCTCGAAGGTGGGCATGTACTGCGGGGACGTGGTCGAGGGGATCCACCCGTTGTTGCCGGTGGGGATGAAGACGCCGAGACGCATGGGGGAGGTCCTTCCAGGAACGGGTGAGGGGAGTGCCGGCGGATGCGGCCGCCCGGATCCGGGGTGCGCCGGATCCGGGCAGCCGACCGCTGCGTGCTCGCGCGGCGGGGCGACGGTGCCCGGCGCGGGTCAGGCCTGGGGCGTGAGCATCCAGTAACGGACGCCGATCTCCGGGGAGTAGGCGATGCCGGTGATGCCCTTGCTGACCACCACGGTCCGACCGGTGACGATCATCGGGATGAACGAGGCGTCGCTGGCCGCCTGCTGCTGCAGGTCCACGTAGGCCTGCTCCCGCCCGGGGCCGGGCGCGGTGAACTGGTTGGCGTCGGCGATCGCGTCGAACGCCGGGTCGCTGTGCCGCGGGTAGTTCAGCGCCCCACCGGAGCGGGAGTAGAAGCTGACCGGCGACTTGGGGTCGTCCAGGTAGATGCTCAGGTTGAACATCACCATCTGCGGTTCGGTGAGCTCGTCGCCCGCCTTCGCGGTGGCCCGCTGGAGGATGAGGTTGAACATCGCGGCGGGCGTCTGCGGCTGCAGCGTCACGGTGATGCCGATCTGCTTCAGCGAGCTCTGGATGAGGATCGCCATGTCCTCGTACGCCGGCTCGGCATTGCTGTACTGCAGCGGGACGTCGATCTTCGGGTTGCCCGCCTCGGCCATCAGCGTCTTGGCCCCGGCCACGTCGGTCTGGTACATGCCCCACGCCTCGTCGTAGCCCGGCGCCTTGAGGTTGACGTAGGACAGCGAGCGCTCGGCCCGGCCGAAGAAGATGTTGTCCACCATGTCCTGGTAGGGCAGGACCGTGGCCACCGCCTGGCGGACCTTCTCGTCGGCGAACGGCCCGCTGTCCTCGGCCAGCTGCAGGTGGATGAAGTCCGGGGTCGCCTGGTGGTCCACGGTGAGGCCCGCCGTCGACAGGTCGTTCAGGTCCTTCTGGGTCAGCCCGAAGAGCCCGACGTTGACCTGCCCGCTGCGCACCAGGGAGGCGATGTTGCCGTTGTTGACCACCCGCACGGTCACCGTCTTGTAGGCCGGCTCACCGGACCACAGGTTCGGCACGGCCTTGAGCGTGAGCTCCTGGCCGGGGGTGCGGGTGTCGATGTAGTACGGGCCGGTACCGACGGCGTTGGAGCGCAGCCACTCGTTGGCGTTGGGGTCATCGGCGGTCGCGTGCTCCGTGGCCACCTTCGAGTCGACGATCCCGAAGTTCGGGAACCGCATGGTGGCGATCAGCGTCGGCGTGGCCTCGACCGGGGTGCCGGCGACGTCGGTGAAGTCCATCTTGAATGTGTGCTCGTCGACCACGCTGAACTGCGAGGGCTGCTGCAGACCGCCGTTGCTGAAGTCGGTCGACCCGCCGAGCGCCATCGAGCGCTGGAAGCTGAAGAGCACGTCGTCGGCGGTCAGCGGGTTGCCGCTCGGGTAGAACGTGACGTCGGTCCGCAGGTGGAAGATCGCGGAGGTACCGGTCAGCTCGTAGGACTCGGCCAGCGAGGCCTTGGCATCCAGGCCCGTCCACACCTGCGAGCCGTTCGCGTCGGTGGTGAAGTCGTACTCCAGGAGCCGCTGATAGATGTTCATCGTCAGCTCCTTGTCCTGGTCGGTGGAGACGTTGCCGGGGTCGAGGGTCGACACGTCCGACGGCCAGGCCGTGACCAGCGAGTCACCGGAGGCGGCCGCGCTGGTGTCGGTCGAGCCGTTGGACGAGCAGGCGGTCAGGCCGATGAGGGCCGCGAGGGACGCGGCCACCAGGCCCATCGATCGTCTGCGGCGGGAACTGGGCACGAGGCTCTCCTAGGGACGTTCGGGGACGGACGGGACGGGGAGGGGGCCGGAGTGGGGTTCCGCCTCCGGCGAGTAGAGGGCCGGGGGGCAGGCGGCTGAGTGGTCGGCGGAGACGGCCAGCAGGGGCGGCACGGCCGTGGTGCACTCGGGCCGGGTCATCGGGCAGCGCCCGGCCAGGCGGCAGCCCGGCGGGAGGTCCACCGGGCTGGGGATCTCGCCCTGCAGGTGGAACCGGGTGCGGGGCCGGCCGAACTCGGCGACGGGTGCCGCGGACAGCAGCGCCCGGGTGTAGGGGTGCACGGGGTGGTCGAACACGTCGGCGGTCGGGCCCTGCTCGACCACCGAACCCAGGTACATCACCAGCACCCGGTCGGCGATCTTCCGGACCACCTGCAGGTCGTGGGTGATGAACAGGTAGGCGACCTTGCGTTCGGCCTGGATCCGGGCGAGCAGGGCGAGGATCTGCCCGCGCACCGAGACGTCCAGGGACGACGTGGGTTCGTCGAGGATGATCACCTTGGGGTCGACGGCGAGCGCCCGGGCGATCCCCACGCGTTGCCGCTGGCCGCCGCTGAGCTCCCGCGGGTACCGCCGCAGATGTTCCTCGCCGAGGCCGACCTCCTGGATGAGCTGCACCACCCGCTCCCGGCGCTGGGCCGCGGTCAGGTCGGTGTGCAGCCGCAGCGGCTCGTCGAGCACGTCGGCGATGCGCATCCGCGGGTTGAGCGAGGAGTTCGGGTCCTGGAAGACCATCTGCATGTCCTTGTAGGCACGGGACATCTGCTTCCAGGTGAGCCCGCGCAGCGTCCGGCCGTCCAGCTGGACCGAGCCCGCCGTGGGCTCGACCAGGCGGGTCAGGCAGCGGGCCACGGTGGACTTGCCCGAGCCGCTCTCCCCGACCAGGGCGACGGTCTCGCCCTCGGCCAACGACAGGCTGACGTCGTCGACGGCGGTCAGGGCGGCCGACCGCCCCCGGCTGCGGATGGTGAAGGTCTTCGTCAGGCCCACCACGTGCAGCACCGGGTGCGACACGACGGCGGTCACAGCGCTTCCACCAGCCGGCTCGCGGCCAGCAGGTTCCGGGTGTACTCGTCCTGTGGCGCGGTGAAGATCTGCTCGCACGACCCGGTCTCCCGCACCCGGCCGTTGCGCAAGACGACGACGTCCTGGCAGTTCTCGGCCACCACACCCAGGTCATGGGTGATCAGGCAGGCCGTCAGCCCCTCCGAGACCACCAGCTCGGTGATCAGCGACATGATGTCGGCCTGGATGGTGACGTCCAGTCCGGTCGTCGGCTCGTCGAGCAGCAGCAGCTCGGGGCGGCTGATCAGCGCCAGCGCCAGCATCACCCGCTGGGCCATGCCGCCGGAGAACTCGTGCGGGTACTGCTTCATCCGCCGGGCCGGCTCGGGGATCCGGACCCGGGCCAGCATCTCCAGCGCCTGGGCGGCCGCCTCCTTCTTGCTCACGCCCTGGTTGACCCGGCAGACGTCGATGAGCTGGTGACCGACGGTGAAGACCGGGTTGAGCGATCCCCGGGCGTCCTGGAACACCAGGCTGATCCGCTTGCCGCGCACGTCCCGGAAGGACTGCGGGGCACCGGCGACGAGGTCCAGGCCGTCGAAGACCATGGTCCCCTCGGTGCGGGTGAAGCCCCGGGGAGCGATGCCCAGGATCGACAGGGCGGTCATCGTCTTCCCGCTGCCGGTCTCGCCGACGATGGCCGTCATGACCGACCGCCGCAGGCCGAAGGACACCTGGTGCAGAACGGGCGTGAAGCCCGTCGGCGAGGTGAATCCGCCGCTGAAGTCGGTGACGTCCAGGATGGTGTCCGAGGGCATGGTCAGGACCTCCGTTCCGACGACTCGGTCAAGCCGTCCCCGATGAGGTAAAAGGCGAAGGAGAGCACCAGGATCGCGAGCCCTGGAAAGGCGGAGATCCACCATTGGCCGGAGAGGATGGAGTCCTGTCCGCGCGAGATCATCGAGCCCCATTCGGCGGTTCCCGGCTCGATGCCGAGTCCGATGTAGCCCAGGCTGGCCACGATGATCGCCACCCAGGAGGCGTTGATCGAGGAGAAGGCGATCAACGGCCGCATGCTGTTGGGCAGCAGGTGGCGGAACAGGATCCGCAGCGGGCTGTTGCCGACCATCCGGGCCGCCTCGGCGAACTGCCAGTTCTTCTTCGACAGGATCTCCGCGCGCACCAGCCGCACGTAGTTC
>JAOPVN010000611.1 GCA_025966175.1 Modestobacter sp.
CGTGCAGGGCCCGCGGATGACCGCGGCCGGCCGGTACATCTCCACCAGCAACGGCCTCACCGACTGGTACCCCGACTCCGTCGGCGTCCCCGAGGGCTCGATCGGCATCGTGCACAACACGCTGGACCTGATGATCAACGAGGTCCGGCACCAGGTGAAGAACGGCGTCGACCTCATCAAGCTGGCCGATAGCCCCTACGGCAATTTCCAGGCCTTCACCGACCACGAGATGAAGGTCCTGGCCGACCTGGCCCACCAGTTGGGCAAGAAGATGACGATCCACGCCCGTGGACCGGCCGAGGTCAAGGCCGCCGCCCGTGCCGGCATCGACTGGATCATGCACGGCAACGTCATGGACGACGAGGCCATCGACCTCCTGGCCGAGACCGGCACCCCGCTGGTGCCCACCCTGCTGCTGCTGTCCAACGCCGGCGACTTCGGCCACCTGGTCGGGGCGCCGGACCCGCTGCGCGAGGGCATGAAGCGGATGCTGGACCGCACCGGTGACTCGATGACCCGCGCGCACCAGGCGGGGGTCACCTTTGCGCTGGGCACCGACAGCGGCTTCTCGCTCACGCCCTACGGCGCCTGGCACGCCCGCGAGCTCGAGCTGCTCATGGACTACGCGGGCCTGACCTCGCTGGAGGCGATCCAGGCGGGCACCAGCAACGGTGCGCAGATGCTCGGTCTCGAGGGCCGGGTCGGGGTGGTCGCGCCGGGGATGATCGCCGACCTCATCGTCGTCGACGGTGACCCGGTCGCCGACATCCGCGTGCTGCAGCGCCGCGAGTGCATCCAGACGGTCATCTCCGACGGCGCGGTGGTGGTCTTCGACGAGGCGAAGGTCGCCCGTTCCTGGCCGCACGAGCGCGGCCTCGGCTACTCCATCGGCGACCTCACCTACGACGTCGTGCACGGCCGGGTCGACCCGGCCGACCCGATGAACTCCGCGGCGGCCGACGACGTCGAGGTGCACGACCTGGACACCTCGGAGGAGGCCCAGGACCTGGTGTCCGCGCTCAGCCGCCGGGAGACCGGCGCCCGGATGCCCGACTGACCGCCCGCAGCCACCGCCCCCGCCACCGCACCACCGGCTTCCCCCCGGCCAGCACGGCTCCACCCGGCACCGACGCCCGTCCCCGTCCCACCCACCCACCTGACGGAGAGACCCGTGTCCACGAGTGAAGACATGTCCGGCTCCCCGCAGCCCGGGGGAGCGTCCCTCGACGACTTCGACGACGACCTCGAACTGGTCAACGAGAAGCCGTTGTCCTGGTTCGACGTCTCGGCCATCGGCACCGGCGAGATGCTCTTCACGGCCGGCTGGTCGTGGATCGTCTTCACCGCCTTCTCCTACGGGATCATGTGGACCCTGATCGGGTTCGTCGGCGGCGCGGTGGTCATCCACACGGCCTGGTGGCTGTACCGGGAGATGATCACCGCCGTCCCCGAGCCGGGGTCGCTGCAGTCCTACGCCCGCGAGGGCGGGATCTTCTCCCTCGGCACGTCGTACCTGGTGCTCTACGCACCGGTCTACGGCTGTTTCATGTGGCTGGAGCTGGTCGTCGCCCGGGGCCTGCTGGAGACGCTCTTCCCGTCCGTGCCCACCGGGATCTGGCCCTACGCGGTGCTGGTCCCGGTGGTGGCGCTCAACCTGCTCGGACACCAGATCACCGGGAAGGTGCAGTCCATCCTCGTGGTGATCACGCTGGTCGGTGACGTGGTGCTGGCCATCTGTGTGGGCGTGCTGATCGCCAACACCCACGACTTCTCGGCCAACTGGTCGTCCCCGACCCCGGTCACCTGGTTGACCTTCTTCACCGTCGCGGGCCTCTGGCTGGGCATCATGGCCGGGATCATGGAGGTCCAGCAGGTCCTCGTGGACGAGTGGTCGAACTTCAACCGTTCGCGCGACGTCGGCCTGCTCTCGGCGGCCTGGCAGCTGTGGATCCGGCAGATCCCGCTGGCCATCGGGATCCTGTCGAGCCTGCCGCTGGCGGCGCTGGTCCTCTTCCCGGTGCCCACGGTCGGGGTCGTCGAGGACAAGTTCGGCAACAACCCGCTCTTCTACCTGGCGCTGGCCATGATGCTGGTCGCCACGTACACCACGCTCAGCGTCTACTTCATGGGCATGGGCAAGATCCTCGCCCTGTACGCCCAGCAGGGTGCGCTGCCCCGGGTCGTGGGCCGGTACTCCTCCCGCTCGGTGCCGTGGGTGGCGATCCTGCTGCTGGCCGGGTTCGCGCTCATCGGGGCCTACTGGACCGACTTCGGCTTCATCTCCACCGTGCTGTCGACCTGGTCGGTGACGCTGTACTTCGTGGTGGCGCTGACCTACCTGTGCATGAAGCGCCGCACCGACCTCGACCGGCCGGTGACCGCGAAGTTCGGGACCCCGCTGGCGGTCTTCCTGCTCCTCTACACCGCCGTCATCGCGGTGGCGATCGTCAAGAGCGCCTGGAAGCCCTCGCTGGTCTGGTTCGCGGTGGTGGCGGTCGTCGTCCTCTACGACATGGTCGTCGTCCCCCGGACCAAGCGCGGCAGCTTCTACCGGGCCCAGGTCCTGCGACGGCGCACCAGCGCCGCCCGGCTCTGACCCTCGCGGCTGCGGCGCCCCGGGCGCCGCAGCCGCCCCACCCCGCGTCCGCCGACACCGCGGACGCACACGTCGACGCAGCAGAGGAAGAGGACAGCATGGTTTCTCGGCACGCAGAGATCGCCGGCGCCGGGCTCGGCGGCCTGGCCTCGAGCATCGCGTTGGCCCAGCGGGGATGGACCGTCCGGGTGCACGAGCGGTCGGACACGCTCCGGATGTTCGGTGCCGGCATCTGGCTCTGGGAGAACGGCCTGCGCTCCCTGGCCGCGCTGGGCGTCGAGGCCGAGGCCACCAGACGGGCCCGCCGGATCGAGACCCTGGTCGCCCGGGACGACCGCGGCCGCCCGCTCATGCACCGCACGTTCGGTGACAAGGACCGGATGATCCTCCCGCCGCGGGCCGACCTGTACGACGCGCTGATCGCGCGAGCGCAGGACCTGGGCGTCGAGATCCGCACGAGCTCGACGGCCGTTGCGGCCCGAGCCACCGGCGAGCTCGAGCTCGAGGACGGCAAGGTCCTGACCGCCGATCTG
>JAOPVN010000613.1 GCA_025966175.1 Modestobacter sp.
AGCAGGCCCGGGTGCTCGCCGACCTGCTCACCGGCACCGACCCGGAGGCGGAGTACCACGGCTCCCGGACGGCGACGAAGCTCAAGGTCGCCGGGGTCGACGTGGCCACCATGGGGCTCAACCGGCCCGAGCGGGACACCGACGAGTTCCTGGTCATCTCCGAGCCGCGGCGCGGGGTGCACCTGTCCGTCGTCGTCCGGGACGACAAGCTGATCGGCGCGACGCTGCTCGGCGACACCCGGAAGGTCGCCTTCCTCACCCAGGCGTTCGACCGCGGCACCCCGCTCCCGCAGGAGCGGATCAAGCTGCTGGTCGACCTCTCCGACGGCGCCGAGGACGTCGGGGTCGCCGAGCTGCCCGGGGACTCCCAGGTCTGCAACTGCAACGGGGTCAGCAAGCAGACGATCGTCGACACCGTGCAGGACGGCGCCACCAGCCTCGGCGCCTGCATGGACCGGACCCGGGCCGGCAAGGGCTGCGGGTCGTGCACGAGCCTGGTCAAGCAGATCGTGGAGTGGGCGGCCGACGGCGACGTGACCGAGGACGAGTCGGCCGGCTGGTACGTGCCGGGCATCCCGCTGGCCAAGCCCGAGCTGATGAACGCGATCCGCGAGCGGGGCCTGCGCAGCGTCTCCGCGGTCTTCGCCGCGCTGGCCCCGGGGGGTGCCGAGGACGCCACGTCCAAGATGGGCCTGACCTCGCTGCTGCGGATGATCTGGGGCGCCGAGTACGAGCAGGAGAACGACGCGAAGTTCATCAACGACCGGGTGCACGCCAACATCCAGCGCGACGGCACGTTCTCCGTCGTCCCGCAGATGAAGGGCGGGGTGACCACGCCGGCGCAGCTGCGGAAGATCGCCGAGGTCGCCGAGAAGTACCAGGTCCCGATGGTGAAGATCACCGGCGGCCAGCGGATCGACCTGCTCGGGGTCCGCAAGGAGGACCTGCCGGCGATGTGGAGCGACCTGGGCATGCCCTCGGGCTACGCCTACGGCAAGAGCTTCCGCACCGTGAAGACCTGCGTGGGCACCGAATTCTGCCGGTTCGGGCTCGGCGACTCGACCCAGCTGGGCATCGACCTGGAGACCCGGTTCCAGGGCATCGAGAGCCCGGCGAAGATGAAACTCGCCGTCGTCGGCTGCCCGCGCAACTGCGCCGAGGCCTACGTCAAGGACGTCGGCGTCGTCGCGGTCGGCAACGGCATGTGGGAGGTCTACGTCGGCGGCGCCGCGGGGGCCACCGTGCGCAAGGGCGACCTGCTGGCCACTGTCGACTCCCCGGAGGCGGTGATCGAGCTGACCGGCCGCTTTCTGCAGTACTAACGGGAGAACGCCAACTGGCTCGAGCGCACCTACGACTTCGTGCCGCGGGTCGGGCTGGAGAAGATCAAGGCGGTGCTGCTGGAGGACAGTGAGGGCATCGTGCTGCACCTGGACGAGGGCATGCAGCGCTCGATCGACGCCTACACCGACCCCTGGGGTCAGGACGGGAAGTCCCCGGCCACTCCGGGCCAGTTCCGCACCGCGCTGCCGCTGGTCGACCTGCCGAAGGTCCCGGTCCGATGAGCCTGACCGACACCACCGCGAGGACGACGTCCCACGTCGTGGGCCGGGTGGAGGACGTGCCGCCGGGGGAGGGCCGGGCGTTCGTCGCCGGCGACGTCCAGGTCGCGGTGTTCCGGCTGCGCGACGGGTCGCTGCACGCCACCCAGGCCGCCTGCCCGCACGCCGGCGGCCCGCTCGCCGACGGGCAGACCGACGGCAACGTGCTGGTCTGCCCGCTGCACCTGTACGCCTACCGGTGGTCCGACGGAGCCTCGACCAGCGGCGCGGCCCCGATCCGGGTCTTCTCGGTCCGCGACCAGGACGGCGACCTCGTCGTCGAAGTCTGACCCCGCCGGAGCTGGCCTCACGTCGAGTGACATCCCAGCGTGGATCCCGTGACGCTGTTGCACGCTGCGGTGTCACTCGATGCGTCAGGCAGTCACGGAGCGGGGATGGTCACCGTCGCCTCCAGCGGCCCGCCGCATTCCTCGGACCCGCCCACGCGCGCCCACTCCAGCTCGGCGTCCACCTTGGCCAGCTCCGCGCCGTCGGCGGCGCGCACCGTGACGACGGCGGAGGCCTCGTCGCCGACCCAGTCGAAGAGGGCTGCGCCCTCCGCCAGCACGGCCGTTCGGGTACTGGCTGCATCCCCGCCGTCCATCGACGGGACGCCGCACGGCTCGTCGCACTCGATCGTGACGCTGTGCGCGTGGTCGGCAGGCCAGTCCGGGGCCAGCTCGACGACGAGGCTGCTGGAGTACCCGATCGCCGGGCAGGCGTACGTCGAGGGCCCGTCGCATCCGGCGAGCAGGAGCGCGAGCAGCGTGAGCGGAACGGCCCTCACGACGCATGCTCGCGCGGGAGCGGGCGGGGCCGGAGGCGCGGCGGCCGGCGGCTCACCGCGTTCCCGCGGGAACGCGCCTCCTCGGCCAGCTGCCGGGCAGCGATCACCGAGGCGGGCTCGGCAGTCACGTCAGTCCCCGCTCGAGGGGGTGGCGGTGAGGCGCTCCATCCCGTCGACGCCCATCACGTCGGTGCGGCCGACCGTCGTGCCGTCCGCGGCGAGGAACTCCGTGCCGGCCACGTCCTCGGGCGCGGTCAGCACGGCGATGCCGTCGGCCAGGGGGTGCTCCTCGAGCAGCTCGCCCGAGCCGTCTGTGAGCCGGACCGAGGTGGCGCGTGGGGGGCCGATCAGGACGAGCGTGCTGAGCGAGCCCGTGCTACCGCTGGGGTCCGGACCGGCACACCGGACGGCGAACACCTGCCGGGCCAGTGGGGGGTCGGCCGGCCGGAGGTCGGCCCCGCACCAGGAGCTCGGCCCGTTCGACGACTCGCGGCTGTACAGCGCCTCCAGGTAGCTGGCACCCGAGGGCAGGGTGGCGCTCATCAGCCGCAGCTGGGCGGGCTGCCCGCCGGAGGCCGGGAGGTCACCGGCCCAGACCACACCGAACCCGATCTGCCCGGGGGTGAGGCCGGTGATGGTGAGCACGTGGTCGGCGCCTCCGGTCAGCAACTGGTCGGCCGCCCAGGTCGCGGACTCCCCGAGCCAGGTGACGGACGGCGCGGACGACGAGGACCCGTCCGCGCGGTACTGGTCGGGCATCCGGGTGACCAGCTCGGCGCCGTCCCGGATGACCCGGTAGCGCAGCGCCTCGTCGTAGGTCCCGGCCGCCGGGCTCAGCGCCAGCACCGCCACGCCCTCGGGGGCGTCCACCGGCGCAAAGTCGCGGCTGACCGACGCGTCGGCCGCGACCTCCGGTCGCCGGGACAGCAGGACGTCGTCCCCGGGCGCGGCGACCACCACGAGCGCACCGGTCGAGGCGCCGTACAGGGCCACCGGCTCGGCCGGGTCGATCCCGCCCAGCAGGCTCGTCGGCTGCAGCTGGTCCCCGGCGGCGCCGGGCGGCCCGGTGAACCAGGCCGCAGCGAGGCCGGTGCCCTCGGCGGAGGGCTCGGGTTGGATCGTGTCCTGCCCGACCACCAGCGCCCACCGGCCGCCCGCGACGTCGCCGGCGAAGACCACGTGCCGGCTGTCCAGCGGGGGCTCGCTCGCCGCCGTGGGGGCGTCCACGTCGTCGGCCGTCGTCCAGCTGAGCTGCCGCACCGTCTCGACGAACGCCGCGTCGCCGGCGAGCGAGCCGCGGGTCGAGGACGTCAGGGCGTCCGCGGCGGCCGTCGTCGACTCGGCCGCTCCCGTGGCGGCCGTACCGGTGGCGGTGGCCGGCTCGGCGCCGGGCCCATCGAGGAGCAGCGGCATCGTGACGACGACGGCCGCCACCGCGGCGGCCACGGCGGTGAGCCCGATGGTCTGCCGCCGCTGGGCCCGGTGCCGGGTGACCACGGCGTGTGCCAGGTCCTCCCGGGGCGGCGGAGCGGCGCGCTCGGCCAGCCGGGTCAGTCGGTGCTGGAGCTCGTCCATCAGGACCCCTCTCCGGTCGTGAGGACCGGTGCCGACAGCAGCGCGCGCAGCCGGGCCAGTCCGCGGGTGGTCTGGGTGTTCACCGTGCTGGGGGAGCAGCCCATGGCCACGGCGGCCTGCTGCTCGGAGAGATCGGCGTAGAACCGAAGGACGACGGCGGTGCGCATCCGCGGCGGCAGCGAGCGGAGCGCGGCCCGCAGCTCCTCGTCGTCATCCGGCACCACCGTGGGGTCCGCACAGTCGGGGAGGGTCTCCACGACCTGCTCGGTGGTCGACAGCCGCCGTCGCCAACTGATGTGCGTGGTCACCAGCACCCGCCGGACGTAGGCGGTGGGTTCCCCGCGGCCGGTGATCCGGTCCCAGTGCCGGTAGGTCTTCAGCAGCGCTGTCTGCACCAGGTCCTCCGCATGTCCGCGGTCGCCGGCGAGCAGGACCGCCAGGCGCAACAGGGCAGGTTGCTCCCGGGACACGAAGTCCTCGAAGCCTGCCGCGTGCACGCCGTCCCCTCTCGCCGTCCCTCACCTCTTACACGCGGTGCGGCGTACAGCGGACCCACAGCCGTGATCACGATCTCGTCACGGTCCGGCCCTCCCGCAGGCGCCCGACGCGAGCTTGCGAGCGGTGGGGGGCGGGAGGGTCCTTCCTCAGGAGGGCGGGAGCTCCAGGTCGGCGAGGGCGGCCTGGACGTCGTCCTCGCGGACGAAGTCCAGCGCCAGCAGCCGGTGCAGGAGCACCCCGCGGCGGGTCAGCCGCAGGTCGGCGGGGCGCAGCCTGGGCCGGACGGCGCCGGGGCGGGAGACGACGGGCGGCGGGTCCAGCAGCCCGGCGCCCTGCAGGTCGGTGACGTCCTCCCGGGCGCCCCATGCCTGCCATCCCGGAGGCTCGTCCTCCAGGGAGCCCATCGGCAGCGGCGAGCGGTCGCGCCGGCCGACGGCGGCCAGGAACACCAGCTGCCGCCAGCTGCAGGACTCGGCCAGCTGCAGCGCCCGCGAGGCCAGCGCGACGTCGATGTCGGGGGAGACGACGACCTCGGCCACCAGGTAGCCCAGATGCCGCACCCGCCGCTCCTCGGTGGTCTGCCGGGCAGCCTGGACGACGTCCTCGACCAGCCGCTCGGCCGCCGAGCGGGCGGCGGTGCTCACGCTGAAGAAGCCGTCGCTGCGGACGGCGCGTCCCTGGTGGGAACGGGTCACCGACAGCTCGGCGACGAAGGCGAGGACGGCGCCGGCGCGGGCGCGTTCCCAGGTGAGCGGGAGTTCGGCGGCGGAGGTGGCGGCGTCGCGCAGACAGGCGGCGAGCCGCTCGTCCAGCCGCAGGGGGCTCGACCCGGGCTCGAAGAGCAGGCCGGCGACCGCGCGGCTCATCGACCCGGCGACCAGCTCCCCGGTCTCCACCAGGTCCCGGCCGGGCGCGCGCTCATCGCCGATGGAGTCCCTCACGCGGTGATCATGGCGCGCGGCGGGAGGGAATGCACCCGGCCACCGCCGCCCCTCACCACAGCGGGGCAGGGCACGTGAGCACAACGGAACACGAGTTCACCGCCGTGGCAACGACGGGGGAACGCCGGCCCGGCACCGTCGCAGCATGGCCACAGTCACCCCGACCACCACCCCGACGACCGCGCCTCCCGCCGGCCGCCTGGGCGGGCGCTGGATCGACGACTGGCGCCCCGAGGATCCGCAGTTCTGGGAGGAGACCGGCAAGGGCGTCGCCCGGCGGAACCTCTTCTTCTCCGTCTTCTCCGAGCACATCGGCTTCTCCATCTGGAGCCTGTGGTCGGTGATGGTGCTGTTCCTGCCCGAGCCGGTGTTCGGCATCGACCCGGCCGGCAAGTTCCTGCTCACCACGCTGCCGACGGCGCTGGGCGCCCTCGTGCGGCTGCCCTACACGTTCGCCGTCGCGAAGTTCGGCGGCCGCAACTGGACGATCATCAGCGCCGCCCTGCTGCTCCTCCCGACCATCGCCACGGCGATCGTGCTGGCGCCCGGGGTCTCGTTCACCACGCTGCTGATCGTGTCCTGCCTGGCCGGCGTCGGCGGGGGCAACTTCGCCAGCTCGATGACGAACATCAACGCCTTCTACCCGACCCGGCTCAAGGGCTGGGCGCTCGGCCTGAACGCCGGCGGCGGCAACCTGGGCGTCCCGGTGATCCAGCTCGTCGGCCTGCTCGTGCTGGCCACCGCCGGCGCGGACCACCCGCGGATCGTGCTGCTGGTCTACCTCCCGTTCATCGTGATCGCCGCCGTCGGCGCCGCGCTGGTCATGGACAACCTGACCACGGCGCGCAACCAGCCGCGGGCCATGCGGGAGGCGACCCGGGAGCCCCACACCTGGATCATGTCCTTCCTCTACATCGGCACCTTCGGCTCGTTCATCGGCTTCGGGTTCGCCTTCGGCCAGGTGCTGCAGAACCAGTTCACCGCGGACTTCGCGACCCCGTTGGCCGCCGCGCAGCTGACCTGGCTGGGGCCGCTGCTGGGCTCGCTGATCCGCCCGCTGGGCGGCTCGCTGGCCGACCGGTTCGGCGGCGCCAAGATCACTTTCGTCAACTTCATCGCGATGGCGATCGGCGCGGCCGTCGTGCTCATCGCCAGCCAGGTGGAGTCGCTGCCGCTGTTCCTGCTGGGCTTCGTGCTGCTGTTCGTCTTCAGCGGCGTCGGCAACGGCTCGACCTACACGATGATCCCGGCGATCTTCCGGTCGAAGGCGATGGACGCCGTCGCCGCCGGCACCGACCCGGCGGTCGCCGACAGGCACGCGCTGCGGATGTCCGGGGCGCTGATCGGCATCGCCGGCGCCATCGGGGCCTTCGGCGGGGTGCTGGTCAACCTGGCCTTCCGCCAGTCGTTCCGCTCCACCGGCAGCGGGGACGGCGCCTACATCGCCTTCATCGCGTTCTACGCCGTGTGCGTCGTCGTCACCTGGGTCGTCTACCTGCGCCCGGGCACCAAGCTCGCCGGAGTCTGAAGAGGGACCCCCAGCTGCGTCGGTGGAGAGTCTCTCCGCCGGCCGACCGACACGCGGTGTGCTGCCACCTGACCCCGCGCAACGGCTCGCGAAGCAGGCGCTGGGGGCCGGCCGACAGTGGCTGCGGGGCGACCCCTGCGCTCGACAATGAGTGCCTCCGAGGCCCCCTGGAGGCGGTCATGCGCATGATGCTGAAGGCAGTCATCAACACCGAGGCAGGCAACGCGGCGGCGCGCAAGGGGGAACTGCCGAAGATCACGAGGGGGCTCGTGGAGCAGCTCCACGCGGAGGCCGCCTACTTCCTCCCCGAGGACGGGCAGCGCAGCTGTCTCGT
>JAOPVN010000015.1 GCA_025966175.1 Modestobacter sp.
GCGTAGTTCCAGTCCTGGCAACCCGGTATGGAAGCCGGCACCACGTGGACGGGTGCAGCCGTCACATCGACGGGTGCAGCCGTCGGCGCGGCCTGAGCTGACGAGCCGACAGCGAGCAGCCCTCCACCGAGAGCGGCTGAGAACAGGACGAGTGCGATCTTGGAGCGCATCATCGCTCGAACTCCCTATTCGGAGCACGGATCAACCCTGAAGGGACTCCGCACATGTGGACCGCGGGCTGCAACCCGCGGTTACCGGCTGTCACCAGTCCTCATGGCGCCGTCACGGCAAGAACGCCCACGGCACCCCCGTCCGGTCGCAGGTTGGCCACCGGGAAAAGACTCCTGAGCTGCGGAGTAGATGGTCGCCGGAGACTTGCGACCCTATATCGTTCCGCTTCGCGGCGGGAGTCCCACCGACCGGTCATCACGGAGGGCTAACCGCCCGGGGGCCGCCCACGGGTCATCAGCTTTGCGGCCTCCGCGCGTCGGCGGTCGCCTTGTCGTTCGCCTTCTGGATGGCCTCGACGAGCTCGTCCTTGGTCATCGACGACCGGCCGCTGACGTCCAGCTCCCTGGCGACGTCCATCAGGTGGTCCTTGGTGGCGTTGGCATCCACGCCGCCCTTGGTCTCGCGGTCGGTGTCCGCACCGCCCTCGGCCTGCGGGTCGCTCGGCCCCTTGTGGTCCTTGGGCTCCCAGTGGTCGCCGACCTTCTCGTGGGTGTGCTTGACCGCGGCCCAGGCCACCCGGTTGGCCCGCTGCTCGTCGCCGTACTCGTCGGCGGCCGCGTCGTGGGCCTTGGCGAACGTGCGCTGGGCCTTCTCGTCGGAACGCTGCAGGGTGCTGGGGATCTCGTCCTGCGCGGCGTTGCCGCTCTTCGTCGTCTTCGGCATCGGTCCTCCTGAGCGCGGTCAGGGCAGGTCGGCCGTCTCCGCGGACGTCCGGTGGCCGCCCTGGGCATCGTCGGCGTCGGGGTGCAGGGTGCGCTCCTCGGACTCCGCCAGGATCATCTCGGCCTGCTTCTCCGGGTCGGCGCTGCCGCCGGCCGACTGCTCCTCGGGCAACAGCTCCGCCCGGGTCTCGACGTTGTGCTCGGTGACGTTGGCGTGCGCCTCGGGGGACGGGTCCTTCATGTCTGGCATGCGGTCTTCCTACCCCGCTCCCCCGAGGCGCTACACCGAGATGATCAGAAGCGCTGCTGCTCGGTGCCCAGGCCCAGGGCCTGGGCGACCTCCTGGACGTTGGTGAACTCGGTGCCGGCCGGCAGCCGGCGGAGCTGGGCGAGGACGCCGTCGGGGGCGTTGGACTCCTCGGCCTTGCTCACCAGGGTGTCCCGGTCGGCCGGCCACACCTCCTTGCCCAGCGCCTCGGCGAGGGCGGCCCGACGCTCGATGTCGGCCGGGTCGGTCCCCGGGGAGGTGGCGGGCTGGTGCGGGTCGGTCATCGGTGCTCCGTTCTCTCGGCGGCCGCGGCGCGGCCGGGACTCGTGGGCTGACCGGCGGTCAGCTGGGGGTGGACGCGTCGGTGTAGCGCAGGACGGCGGCCACCGGGATGTCACCGGGCATGGCGGCGCGGGGCAGGACGACGACACCGGCCTTGGTGGCCACCGCGGCCGCCACGAGCGCCCGCTCGGCCGGTACCTGGTGGGCCGCCCGGCCCCCGAGCGCACCGATGTCCGCTGCGTCCACCCCGAGCTCGAGGGGCGTGTTGCCGACGAAGAGGAACTCCGGGTCCGGCTCGTCGGCGAGGACCAGGGTCTCCACCTGGTTCTTGCGGATCGCCTCCACGACATACGCCGTGCCGGTCACCGAGAGACCGTGGGCCGCGGCCGCCTGGACCTGTTCGAGCACCTGGGCGCACTCGCGCGCCTCCTGCTCCGCGACCAGCTCGCCCTCCCGCTCCTCCACCGGCGCCCGGTCGGCCCCGGCCGCCCGGCCGCCCTCGTCCATGGTGACGACGAGGTCCTTCCAGAGGTCGCTGGCCATCCCGGCGAGGATGTTGCGGGCCCGGACGTCCCCGGCGATCAGCACGAACGCGGGCGACAGGCGGCGCACGTAGGAGGTGATCCGCTCGGCGACCCGGGCTGCGTTCGCCTCCCACTGGTTCTCGGCGTGGTTCTGCCAGTGGTCGTGCGCCCAGCCGCCGACCCTGACCTTGCGCAGGTGGAAGGTCTCGCCCTCGACGGTCGCCTCCTCCGTGTCGCCGTCGTGGACCTGCCCCGGCGCGCCCACATAGGTGATGTCGGCACCGGTGCGATCGATCAGGACGCGGACGTGCGGGACGCGTCCTGGCAGCTGACGCAGGATCGGCAGGACGTCCGGCTGCGGCCCCCACTCAGCGACCTCGCGCAGCGGCGCATCCACCAGCGCCTGGTCGAGGACCACCGACCCGTCCGAGGCGACGACCACGGCCCGGCCCTTCAGCGTGCCGACCCGACCGCCCTCGTTGCCCTCCAGCAACCGGCTCCGGACCGCCTCGACCACCGCCTCGGGGGCACCCTGCTCGGTCAGCCGCTGGGCCACCCCGCGCACGCGCAGCTCCAGTTCGGTGTCTGCGTTCTCGGTCGTGTGGGTGACGTCGGCGCAGACGGTCGCGAAGGGTCCGGTGGCGGCGACGGCTGGCTCAAGGAAGGACACGTCCATGACGGTGCGGCAACTCCTCGGTCGATCGGGTCCGGTGCCCTGCCCTGGACACTCCCGCCGTCGCCGCCTACCCACCGACCGTCCCCTCACACCCCGTGTCGGATCCGCGGCGCCCGGGTAGGCCGACCTCG
>JAOPVN010000018.1 GCA_025966175.1 Modestobacter sp.
GTCCTTCGAGGGCTACACGCTCGTCGGACTGGGCGTCCGGGCACGGCTGCCGTTCCGGGTGTTCGTCCTCCCGGCATCACCGGGCCGGATGATCGTCGACGTGGCGCACCACTGGTGACAGAACGAACGAGGGCCCCGGCGGTTGCCGGGGCCCTCCTCTCACGACCGGTACGGCCGACCGTCGTCCTCCCGCGGTGGCTCGATGGCCAGCGGCGCGCGGCGCAGTGTGTCCAGCAGCTCCTCCCCGGGGTCACGGTCCGGGGTGTCGATCAGCTCGGCCGGGGTGTCGGGCACCTGGTCGGCCGGGTCGAAGCTGCGCGGCACGCGCTTGAGGTGGCGGCCCATCGACCGGCCCAGGAACAGCACGGCGATGAGCAGGACGACGATCAGCAGCAGCCCGAGCGGACCGGACTTGCCGACGTCCTCGGGGAGCTGCTGCTGGTCGACGGCGAGCAGCGTCAGTGCGGTGCTCATGAGACCTCCGCCGTGCTGCGGACGCCGGCGAACAGGTCGTCCTCGGGCACCGGGGCGTCGACCACGGAGCGGGCCAGTTCGTAGTCCTCGGTCGGCCAGGCGTGGCTCTGCACGTCCAGCGGCACGGAGAACCAGCGCCCGGTGGGGTCGATCTGGGTCGCGTGCGCGATCAGCGCGGCGTCGCGCACCGAGAAGTACTCCGAACAGGGCACCTGGGTGGTCACCCGGTGGGAGATGTCCTTCTCCGGGTCCCAGCTGGCCAGCCACTCGGTGTACGGGGACTCGGCGCCCATGGCCAGCACCGCCTCGTGCAGCGCCTTCGTCCGCGGCAGGGTGAAGCTCATGTGGTAGTAGAGCTTGCTCACCTGCCAGGGCTCACCCAGCTCCGGGTACTGCTCCGGGTCGCCGGCCGCCTCGAAGGCGTGCACCGAGATCTCGTGGGTCTTGATGTGGTCGGGGTGCGGGTACCCCCCGCGCTCGTCGTAGGAGGTCATCACCTGCGGCTTGAAGCGGCGGATCAACTCCACCAGTGGCGCGGCGGCCTCCTCCAGCGGGATCAGCGCGAAGCAGCCCTCCGGCAGCGGCGGCAGCGGGTCGCCCTCGGGCAGCCCGGAGTCGACGAAGCCGAGGAACTCCTGCTCGACGCCGAGGACCTCGCGCGCCCTCGCCATCTCCTCGGTGCGGATCTCGGCCATCCGCTCCCACACCTCCGGGCGGTCCATCGCCGGGTTGAGCACCGAGCCGCGCTCGCCACCGGTGCAGGTGGCCACCAGCACGCGGGCGCCTTCGGCAACGTACTTCGCCATGGTCGCGGCGCCCTTGCTCGACTCGTCGTCGGGGTGGGCGTGGACCGCGAGCAGACGCAACTGGTCCGGATCGCTCACGTGTTCTCCTCGCTGCGCTCGTCGAACCCGTGCCCGACGGTGCTGTGCTGCTGAACCACCATTGTCCCCCTCGGCCGGCGGCGGTGGCGCCGGGCCCGGCCGCCGGGCGTGTGCTGGTCGCCACTCCGGTCCGGTGCTGCGGGGACGTCACCACGGTCGGTGCCGTCCCGGACCGCTGCGGGAGAGCCTCCCCCGGTGTTAAGTTTCCCGGATTGACCAAACGGTGGCTCTCGTGACAGAGGGTCGCAACCGAGCACCAGGAGTGATCCGTGTCCACCCCCACTGACGAGCAGGACCAGGGCGTCTGGTTGACGCAGCAGGCCCACGACCGGCTGCGCGCCGAGCTCGACCAGCTGGTGGCGAACCGGCCGGTGATCGCCAAGGAGATCAACGACCGCCGCGAGGAGGGTGACCTCAAGGAGAACGGCGGCTACCACGCTGCTCGCGAGGAGCAGGGCAAGCAGGAGGGCCGGATCCGGCAGCTCACCGACCTGCTGCGCAAGGCGCGCGTCGGCGCGGCTCCGACGACGGCCACCCACGCCGCCCTCGGCACGGTCATCACGATCGCGTTCGACGGCGACCAGGACGACACCGAGAAGTTCCTGCTCGGCTCCCGCGAGATCGCCGGCACCACCGAGCTCACCGTCTACTCCCCCGAGTCGGCACTGGGCGCTGCGATCGTCGGCGCCGCACCGGGCGCGACGGTCACCTACACGGCCCCGAACGGCAAGGACATCTCCGTGAAGGTCCTGGCCGTCGAGCCGTTCGTCCCCTGATCGACCGCATGACCAGCACGGTGGACGGCGGGCGGGCGCGGTCCCGGCGGGCGGAGAACACCACCTTCGTCTGCGGGTACTGCGCGACGCCGGTGCCGGCCAACACCGACGGGCACTACCGCAACCACTGCCCGTGGTGCCTCTGGTCGCTGCACGTCGACGAGCTGCCCGGCGACCGGGCCAGCGAGTGCCAGGCGCTGATGGAGCCGATCGGCCTGGTGGAGAAGTCCGGGAAGGGCTGGCAGGTGATGCACCGCTGCACGCGGTGCGGTCACCGCCAGCCCAACCGGCTGGTCCGGGACGGCAGCGCCCCCGACGACCTGGACCTGGTGCTCCAGCTCCCCTGGCTGTGACACGGCGACCCTCCCGGATCGCACCACCTGCCGTTCCCGGCTGGCGCTGAGCCGCCCTGTGGGTGGCATTGCACGCCGGCTGCCCGGACCTGTGCCGTGCAGGGGGCGGCCGCCGACCGGTCGGCCAGGCAGCCGCCCTCAGATCCCGGAGCTCACGCCGCCGGGGCCAGCCCCCGGCGGCGGAGCAGTGGGCCGGTGTCGGCGTCGCGGCCGCGGACGGCCCGGAAGGCGCCGAGCGCGTCGACCGACCCGCCCCGGGAGAGCAGCCGGCTGCGGAACACGTCGCCGTTCTCCCGGTTCAGCCCACCGTTCTCCTTGAACCACTCCACGGTGTCGGCGTCCAGGACCTCCGACCAGATGTAGGAGTAGTAGCCGGCCGAGTAGCCGCCGGCGAAGACGTGCTGGAAGTACGTCGTCCGGTACCGCGGCGGGACGAGGGCGAAGTCCACCCCGGCCGCCTCGAGCGCCTGCGCCTCGAACGCCTGCGGGTCGGTGACGATGGTCTCCGGGTCGATCCGGTGCCACGCCTGGTCGAGCATCGTCGCGGCCAGGTACTCCAGCGTCGCGAAGCCCTCGCCCCACAGCGCCGCGGCCTCGATCGCCCGCACGGTCTCCGGCGGCAGCGGCTCGCCGGTCTCGACGTGGGTGGCGTAGTGCGTGAGCACCTCCGGCCACAACGCCCACATCTCGTTCACCTGGCTGGGGAACTCGACGAAGTCACGGGGTACGGCGGTGCCGGAGAACCGCGGGTAGGTGACGTCGGAGAACAGCCCGTGCAGCGCGTGCCCGAACTCGTGGAACAGCGTGGTCACCTCGGTCAGCGTCAGCAGGGTCGGCTGACCGGCCGCGGGCCGGGTGACGTTGAGGTTGTTGAAGACGACCGGCTGGGTGCCCAGCAGCCGCGACTGGGTGACGAAGGCGCTCATCCACGCGCCACCGCGCTTGCCCTCCCGGGCGTAGTAGTCGCCCAGGTACAGCCCGACCGGCTCCCCGTCGGCACCGGTGACCTCCCAGACCCGGGTGTCGGGGTGGAAGCCGACCAGGTCCGTGCGGGGGGTGAAGGTGTAGCCGTACAGCAGCTCGGCGGCCCGGAAGACCCCATCGACCAGCACCCGGTCCAGCTCGAACCACGGGCGCAGCGCCGCGCTGTCGACGGCGTAGCGCTCCGACCGCACCCGTTCGGAGTAGAACGCCCAGTCCCACGCGGCCAGCTCGATCCCGTCGGCGGCGGCCAGCTCGGTGAGCACCTGCGCCTCGGCCTTCGCGTTGGCCACCGACGGGGCGACGAGCTCCCCGAGCAGGGCGTCGACGGCGGAGGACGTCTTCGCGGTCTGGTCGGCGGCGATCAGGTCGGCGTGGGTGTCGAACCCGAGCAGCCGGGCCCGCACCGCGCGCAGGTGCGCCATCTCCGCGGCGACCGGGCCGTTGTCGTGCTCGCCGTCGGAGGCCCGCGTCACTGACGCCTCGAACAGCCGCCGGCGCAGCTCCCGGTTGCGCAGCTTGGCCAGCGCCGGCTGACCGCTGGGCAGTACCAGGGTCAGCAGGTACGACCCGTCGCGCCCACGCTCGGCCGCGGCTCCGGCAGCCGCGGCCACCTCCGCCGGCGACAGTCCGTCGAGCTCCGCCGCCTCACCGACCACCACCGCCGCCGCCTCGGTGGCCAGCTGGAGGTTCTGATCGAACGTGGTGCTCAGCTCGGCCAGCCGCAGGTTGAGCTCGCGCAGCTGCTCCCGGCCGGCGTCGTCGAGGCCGGCCCCGGCGAGCACGAAGTCCAGGTGGTAGCGCTCGACCAGCCGCACCTGCTCCTCG
Source organism: Modestobacter sp. (assembly GCA_025966175.1). Classification (GTDB taxonomy): domain Bacteria; phylum Actinomycetota; class Actinomycetes; order Mycobacteriales; family Geodermatophilaceae; genus Modestobacter. The sequence goes on from JAOPVN010000018.1 coordinate 4,297, forward strand.
TCCAGACCGGCGTCGTGACGGTCGGCGTGCACCGCGTCGACCCGGGCGAACAGCGCGGGATCCAACCGCAGGGCGTCGTCGTGCGCGGCGGCGAGCGGGGCGAACTCCCGTTCGATCTCCCGGATCCGGTCGTTGGAGACCGCTGAGGTCATGTTGTAGAACACCCGCTCGGCCCGGGCCAGCAGCTGCCCGGACCGCTCGAGCGCGACCACGGTGTTCTCGAAGGTCGGCTCCGCCGGGTCGGCGACCAGCGCGGCCACCTCGGCCCGCTGCTCGGCCATGCCCGCGAGCAGGGCCTCGCGGACGTGTTCCGGCGTGACCTCGCCGAACGGAGGCAGCTGGTAGGGCAGCTGCGAGGGCGCTGCCAGTGGGTTGGACGCGGACAGGGGCGCGGAGGCCGGCAACCCAGCCGGGGCAACGGTGCTCATCAGCACCATCCTCGTCCCGGGTCGCCGACCTCCACCACCGGGTGGCCTCTCTGCAGGGTCCCTCCGCCGGCCCCTCGGCCTCTCTGCAGGGGCCCGCCGCGAGCGTGCGAGCGGTGGGGGGGCAGAGAGGTCCTTGTTCAGCGGCTGGCCGTGCGCAGATAGGCGCGCACCGACAGCGGCACGAACACCGCGAGGATCACCGCGGCCCACAGCAGCGTGTAGGCCACCGGGTGCTGCAGCGACCACGCCTCGGGCTCGGGCGCACCGGCCGGGATGTTGCCGAACAGCTCACGGGCGGCCTGCACGACCGTGGACACCGGGTTCCACTCGGCGAAGGTGCGCAGCACCGCGGGGAAGCTCTCGAGCGGCACGAAGGTGTTGGCCACGAACGTGATCGGGAAGATCACGATGAAGCTGGCGTTGTTGACCACCTCGGGCGTGCGTACCAGCAGGCCGACCATCGCCATCAGCCAGGAGATGGCGTAGGCGAACACCAGCAGGATCAGGAACCCGGCCGCGGCCTCTCCCACCGACGTGTTGATCCGCCAGCCGACGGCCAGGCCGGTCAGCGCCATCACCAGGATGGACAGGGCATTGAGCCCGAGGTCGGCGACCGTGCGCCCGATCAGGACCGCCGAGCGGGACATCGGCAGGGACCGGAACCGGTCGATCAACCCCTTCTGCAGGTCGTCGGCGATGCTCGCGCCGGTGATCGTGCTACCGAAGATCACCGTCTGGGCGAAGATCCCGGGCAGCAGGAACTCGGCATAGCTGACTCCCCCGGGCACGTTGATCGCGCCACCGAAGACGTAGCGGAACAGCAGCACGAACATGATCGGCGACAGCGTCGCGAAGACGATCAGGTCGGGCACCCGCTTGACCTTGATCAGGTTCCGCCGGGTGATGGTGACGCTGTCGGAGACGGTCTCGGCCAGGGTGGTCATCGGAAGGCTCCTGCGCTGACGGCGGTGGGGGACTCGGCCGGGTCACCGGACGGCTCCGCGGTCTCCGCGGCGTGCCCGGTGAGGGTGAGGAAGACGTCGTCCAGGTCGGGCCGGCGCAGCCCGACGTCCAGCACCTGGACGGGGATGCCGGCGAGCCGGCGCAGCGCCTCGGCGAGGGTCTCGGTGCCACCGGTCACCGGCATGGACAGCCGCCGGGTCTGCTCGTCACGCTGCGGCTCGGCCTGCGACAGCGGCGCCAGCGCCTCGGCCGCCACCCGCAGTTGCTCGACCGTGGCGACGGTCAGCTCCAGGCGCTCCCCGCCGACCTGGGCCTTCAGCTCGTCGGCGGTGCCGCGGGCGATCACCTTGCCCTTGTCGATGACCACCATCCGGTCGGCGAGCCGGTCGGCCTCCTCCAGGTACTGGGTGGTCAGCAGGATCGTCGTCCCGTCACTGACCAGGTCGCCGATGAACTCCCACATGCCCAGCCGGCTCCGCGGGTCCAGCCCGGTCGTCGGTTCGTCGAGGAAGAGCACCCGGGGCCGGGCGATCAGCGAGGCGGCGATGTCCAGCCGGCGGCGCATGCCGCCGGAGTACGTCTTGGCCGGACGGTTGCCCGCCTCGGTGAGCTCGAAGCGCTCCAGCAGCTCGCCGGCCCGGATGCGGGACTCCTTGCCGCCCAGCCGGTAGAGCCGCCCGACCATCTCCAGGTTCTCCCGCCCGGTGAGGTACTCGTCGACCGCGGCGTACTGCCCGGTGAGCCCGATCGAGGCACGCACCTGGTCGGCCTGC
>JAOPVN010000020.1 GCA_025966175.1 Modestobacter sp.
TGATCCTGCCCGGGCACCTGGTGCACGCCGTCCGGGCCGACCTGCTGCGCCGGCTGGACCGCCGGGGCGAGGCCGCCGAGGCCTACGCCGCAGCGATCGAGCGGGTCGGCAACGGTGCCGAACGGGCCTTCCTGGAGCGCCGGCTCGACGAGGTCAGCTGACGAAGGGCCCTCTTACTCGCAAGCTCGGGGCCGAGCCGCTGAACGGGGCCTTCAGGGCAGCGGGAACGGCTCGTCGTCGGGGGCGGGCAGGTCGCCGTCCACCGTGGCGGTGACGGTCATCAGCCCGAGCGTCGCCTGCCCGCCGAACAGCGACAGGAACGCGGTGTCCGCGGCGTCCCGGCCGGAGCAGATCCGGACCAGCGAGGACGTGGGCGCCAGCCGGGTGGCGTCGACGGTCTTCCAGACGCCGTCCACGTCGGCCTCGACGACCGCGTGGAAGTCCATCGGCGAGAGCCCCGGGGCGTAGACCGCGACCAGCCGGGCCGGCACCTCCAGCGCCCGCAGCAGGGTGATGGTCAGGTGCGCGTAGTCCCGGCAGACGCCCTGCCCGAGCAGCAGGGTGTCGACGGCGGTGTCCACCGAGCGGCTGGAGCCGGAGGTGTAGACCAGCCGCCGGCCGACCCAGGCGGCGACGGCGGCGACCAGTTCCGCGCGCGGCATCGACTCGTCGAACTCGGCGCTCGCGTAGCCCTCGAGCTGGTCGGAGGGGCAGTAGCGGCTGGGCCGCAGGTACTCGGCCCACTCCGCGGCCGTCACCTGGCGCGGGCTGCCGGGAGAGTCGACGTGCGCGCTGTAGGCGATCGTCGTCTGCCCGGCGGCCAACTGCAGCCGGTGCACCCGAGCGCCGGGCACGGCGATCTCCTCCGGCGTCACCGGCCGGCCGTCGGACAGCACGGTCAGCTGCTCGCCGTCGGGCGCGGCCAGGGCGACCTGCAGCAGGGCGGTCGCCGGCGCGGGGGAGTTGACGGTGAGCGAGCAGGCGACGTCGGTGCGCATGATGGTCGAGTCTCCTGGCCCGGCGCCCTCCGCGACCACCCGTCGATCTGTGCGTTCGGCCACCTCCCCGGAGCCGGTGCGCTGCCTGCAGGTGGAGGCAGAGACGAGCCACCCGAGCCCGTCGTCGACCCGGCCCGGACGGCGTGGTGCAGTAGCGGGCGTGCAACCGGGCAGCGACCGTCGTACGTGGGGGCGCTACATCGCGCTGGGGGACTCCTTCACCGAGGGGCTGAGCGACCCCGCCCCGGGCACGCCCGACGTGTTCCGCGGCTGGGCCGACCGGCTGGCCGGGCACCTGGCGGCTGCCGCCCCCTCGGGGAGCATCGAGTACGCCAACCTGGCCATCCGCGGCCGGCTGCTGCCCCAGGTGCTGGCCGAGCAGGTGCCGGTCGCGCTGGCCGCCCAGCCGGACCTGGTGAGCCTGGTGGCCGGCGGCAACGACCTGCTGCGCCCCGGCGCCGACCCCGACCGGCTCGCCGCGGACCTCGAGTCCGCCGTCGTCTCCCTCCGGGAGGCGGGTGCGGACGTGCTGCTGGCCACCGGCGTCGACCCGCGGCAGACGCCGATCATCCGGCGCACCCGGGGCCGGGTCGCCGTCTTCAACGCCCACCTCTGGTCCATCGCCGCCCGGCAGGGCGCGATCGTGCTGGACCAGTGGGGTGCGGCCTGGATCCAGGACGCCCGCATGTGGGACCCCGGCGACCGGATCCACCTGACCGCGGAAGGGCACCGGCGCACGGCGCTCGCTGCGGCCGCCGCGCTCGGGGTGCCGGTCGCCGGGGACGACACCGACTGGCGCACCCCGCTGGAGCCGGCGCCACCGCGGCCGGCCCGGGAGGTCGTGGCGCAGGAGCTGGCCTGGGTGCGGGGCTTCGTCGTGCCGTGGATCGGCCGCCGGATCCGCGGTGAGTCCTCGGGCGACGGGCGGGCCGCCAAGCGGCCGCAGCCGGAGCGATTGGACGCGATCCTGTCGCCCGTGACCGATTTGTGACCCAGGAACCCATCCGGATCGGGCTCAGCCCCCGAATCCCTGTCGTTGCGTCACCCGCTCAACGACTGGGAGTAGTCATGTTCAGCAAGAGCGCCACTCGTAAGACCTTCGTCGCCGCCGCCGCGCTGAGTGCCGTCGTCGGCCTCTCCGCCTGCAGCTCCAACGGCACCGACACCGCGCAGGCCGCCGACACCAGCTCCAGCAGCACGGTGTCCGTGCCGAAGCCCGCGGCCGTGGTCCCCGCCGTCCCCGGCGGGACCACCGCCGTCGCCCTGGACGCCGGGTTCACCGACGCCCTCACCCAGCTCGGCCTGACCCCGGGCACCGTGGGCGGAGCGACGCTGGACGGCGCGACCGGCACGGTCACCTTCCCGATCACCGGTGGCACCGTCACCCTCTACGACCGTGAGACCGGCTACCGCCCGTGGGTCCAGGGCGTGCTGTTCCACGAGGGCAGCGGGCTGAGCCTCACCGCCGGCGGCACCACCGTCGAGCTGACCGACTTCACGGTCGACCCGGGCAAGCCGGCCCGGCTCTTCGGCAACGTCTCGGTCAACGGCGTGCTCGCCGCCCCCAGCGCTCCGCTGTTCAACCTCGACGGCAGCACCCTGAAGGCGCCGACGATGAACGCCGACGGTTCCGCTGTGCTCCAGGGCACCACGGTCAAGCTCGCCCCCGAGGCCGCTGCGCTGCTGAACAACACGTTCACCACCAACGCCCTGGCCGGTGGCCTCGTCATCGGCGTCGCGACGATCACGGTCGAGACCAAGTAAGAGCCGAGGACCCCGCCTCCGGCCCCGTCCAGGGCACCGCCCCGAGCTTGCGAGGGGCGGGGAGGACGGGGTCCTTCGTCAGCCCCGGTCGCTGACCTCGGGCAGGTCGCCGGTGTCGGCCTGACCGAGCCGGTGCTGGAAGGACTCCAGCCACGGGCGCAGCCCGGACAGGTCGGTCGGGTCGGCGGCCAGCGAGCGCAGGTCACCGAACTCCGCGGACCCGCGGGATTCCGGCACACCCGAGCTCTCGGGCGCCCCGTTCGCCGCCAGCAGCGCGCGCAGCTCCAGGAAGGCGGTCGAGGGCCGGAAGACGCCGGGATCGAAACCGGGGCCCGGCTCACCGGCGTCCGACACGACCTCGGCGGGCGACGGGGCAGTGAACGCCTCCTCGTCGGCCGGCTCGAGGAAGTCGCTGGGTGAGACCACGGACTCGGGCAGCTCCACGGACCCGGGCAGCTCCGCGGACCCGACCGGTCCGGCGACCGCGTCGTCCTGCGGCACCTCGAACACGGTGGTCTCGGGCAGGGTGAAGGAGTCCAGCTGCGGGACGGCGGCCGAGCGGAGCCGCGGGCCGGTGTCGGCCTCGGGGCCCCACTCGTCCTCGGTCGGGTCGTCCCGCTCGCCCACCGCGGCGCCGGCACTCTCCGTCGTTCCGGCGGTGGACGCGACCGGGCCGGCCACCGGCGGCAGGGCGGGCAGCGCCGGCGGGTCGATGAGAGCGTCCAGGTCGGTGGGGGTGACCAGCTCCTTCAGCTCGCGGGCCGGCAGTGGGGCCGGCCGTCCGAAGGCGTAGCCCTGGGCCATCGCGCAGCCGTGCTCGCGCAGCCACCGGGCCTGCTCGCCGTCCTCGATCCCCTCGGCGATCACCTGCAGCCCCATGCCCTGCCCGAGCTGCAGCAGGCCCTGGACCAGCGCGGCAGTGGCCGGCTCGGCGACCACGTCGGCCACGAACGACCGGTCGATCTTCAGGGTGTGGATCGGCAGCCGGTGCAGTGCGGTGATCGCGGAGTAGCCGGTGCCGAAGTCGTCCAGGGCCAGCGTCACGCCGGTCTCGGTGACGGTGTCGACGGCGTGCAGCGTGGCGTCGGCGGCGAACAGCGCGGTCGACTCGGTGATCTCCAGCTCGAGCCGTTCCGGGGCCAGGCCGGACTCGGCCAGCGCCTCGGCGACCAGCTCGCTGAAGCCGGGCTCGGCGAGGTGCCGGGCGGAGATGTTGACGTGCACACGCAGGTGGGCGTCCCACCCGGCGGCATCCCAGCAGGCCTGGTGCAGCACCCAGGCGCCCAGCCGGGAGGTCAGCCGGTTGTCCTCGGCCGCGGCCAGGAACTCGCCGGGCGGCAGCAGCCCGCGGGTCGGGTGCTGCCAGCGGATGAGCGCCTCGTAGCCGAGCAGGTGCTCGTCGGAGAGGGCCACGATCGGTTGATAGAACAGCCGCAGCTCACCGGCCTCCAGCGCGTGCCGCAGGTCGGTCTCCAGCTGCAGCTGGTCCACGTAGCCCTCGCCGAGGGCCTCGTCGTGCACCTCGACGCGACCCCGGCCGCCGCTGGCCTTCGCCCGGGCGAGCGCGCTGTGCGCCTGGCGCAGCAGGGCCTCGGGGGCCAGGTCGGAGCCGAGCGTCATGCCGACGCTGGCCGACAGCGTGATCTCCCGGTCGTGCACGTGGAAGGGCTCGTCCAGGACGCTGAGCAGGCGGTCGGCCAGGTTGTGCAGGCCATCGACGTCCTCGACCTCGTCGGCCAGCACGAGGAACTCGTCGGCGCCGAAGCGGACCGCGGTGTCCTCGACCCGGGTGCTCCACCGCAGTCGGTCGGCGACCTGGCACAGCAGCTGGTCGCCGCCCTCGTGGCCGAGGGAGTCGTTGACCGCGGTGAACCGGTCCAGGTCCAGGTGCAGCAGGCCGACGGAGGTGCCGCGGCGGCGGGAGGCGGCCAGCGCGTGCTGCAGCCGCTCGGTCAGGGCGCGGCGGTTGGGCAGCCCGGTCAGCGGGTCGGTGAAGGCGCGGCGGACGAGGTCCTCCTCGGCCCGCCGGCGGTCGGTGACGTCGACCATGGTGAGCACCGCGAACTGGGGTTCGCCGCTGGTGCGGTGGATGAGCTCCTGGGACTGGAGCACCCAGATGCTCTCGCCGTCCGCGCGCCGCAGTCGGCGCTCCCCGACGACCTGCAGCTGCGGGTCGAGCAGCGGCGTGCCCGGCACGTGCTCGGTGGCGCGGTCCTCCAGCGGGACGTCGTCCGGGTGGGTCAGCAGGTCCAGGTGGCGGCCGACCAGCTCGCCGGAGGTACGGGCGGTCAGCTCGCACAGCGCCGGGTTCACCACGAGCATCCGGCCGTTCGGGTCGACGACGGCCTTGGCGATGGGCGCGGAGAGGAACAGGGCGCGGAACAGCTGCCCTCGGTCGGCGAGCAGCACGTCGGCTGCACGCAGCCGCTGCCCGGCGGAGCCGGTGGGCCCGAGGGCGCCCGACGACTCGGGAGCAGAGGTGGTCACCGGAACAGGGTGGCTCATCCGGAGGCGTGAGCCTGGGAACCTGACCAGTGGACACGTGTTCGTGCCGTCACAGTCAGTAACGGATCGTCCCTCCGGTCACGCAGTTCCTGTTGCGCCACACCGGACGTGCCGGGGCCATGCGGGCGCGGTGCCCGCACGCCGGGATCCGGGGGGTGGGAACACCCGGTCGCGGCCGAGCAGCTGGACCAGGCGATCGACCGAGCGGCTGGTCCGGACCAGCTGGAGGCTCCGGCCGTGCTCTGCTGCCAGCGCGTGGGCGTCGCTCAGTGCCCGTAGGCCTTCGGCGTCGCAGAACGTGACGTCACCTGCGTCCAGCCGCCAGCGCCGGCTCGGCCGCGCGGTGAGCATCACCATGGCGTCGACCAGGTGGTGGGCGGACTGGCGGTCGAGGTCGCCGGTCACCCGCACCCGGGCGCGGGGAAGGTCGACGGAGACGGCGAGTGACTGGGTCGGCGAGGGGATCGAGCGGGACGGGGCGACCACGGTTCTCCCGGTGGCGTCATGCCTTCCCGGTGAGGTGCTCGGCTCACACCTGCGGGTCGGCGAGGGCGAGCCGGTGTTTCGACTCGCGAGCGACCGTAAAGGCCCGGCCGCGGGCTGCGCCACGACGGATCGCGGCTGATGACGACCCACCGTGCGGGCGTTCGCTCGGCGGAACCGGTCAGCTGCTGACCGTGACGCCGGGGGAGAAGGCGACGTAGCCGGCGAAGTCCGTGCCGACCCGCCTCACGGCCGAGGGCTTGAGATCCGGGTAGCTCCAGGCGCCGTCCTTGCGGGTGCCGCCCGGGGTCACGACGTCCCAGTACTGCGCGGCACCCTTCCAGGGGCAGGTGTAGGGCGTCGGGCTCTCGCTGAGCGCGCCGGGGGTGATCGCCGAGGGCGGGAAGTACCAGTTGCCCTCGATCCGGACGAGCTCCTCCTCGGAGGCCTCGGCGATGACGGCGTCGTCGACGGTGGCGCGCATGGGTGCTCCTTCGGTCGCTGTGTCCCGTGACGGGGCTGTGTCCGGTGACACAGCCGCCAACACCGTGGTCGCCCGGTCTCATCCCGTCGGGGGTCCACGGGAACAAGCGCGGACCACTCGGACGCTCGGGCAGGGGAGACGACGAGAGGTGAGGTGTGGTGGACAAGCGGATCGGGTTCCTGTCCTTCGGGCACTGGCAGCCCATTCCCGGCTCGCGAGTGCGGACCGGGCGGGACGCGCTGGTGCAGAGCGTCGAGCTGGCGGTCGCCGCGGAGGAGCTCGGGATCGACGGCGCCTACGTGCGGGTGCACCACTTCGCCCGGCAGCTCGCCTCGCCCTTCCCGCTGCTGGCCGCGATGGCCGCCCGGACGACCCGCATCGAGCTGGGCACCGGCGTCATCGACATGCGCTACGAGAACCCGCTGTACATGGCGGAGGAGGCGGCGGCGACCGACCTGCTCAGCGACGGACGGCTGCAGCTGGGGGTCAGCCGGGGATCACCGGAGACGGCGCTGCGTGGCTCGGAGGCCTTCGGCTACGTGCCACCGGACGGGGGCAGCGACGCCGAGCTCGCCCGGGAGAAGACCGCGCTGTTCCTCGCCGCGATCAGCGGGGCCAGCGTGGTCGACGCCGATCCGCGGATGACCGGCGGGACGTCGGGCCGGCTCGCCGTCCAGCCGCAGGCCCCGGGCCTGCGCGAGCGGATCTGGTGGGGGTCGGGCACGCGCGGCACGGCGGTGTGGACGGCGCAGCAGGGGATGAACCTGATGAGCTCCACGCTGCTGTCCGAGGACACCGGAGTGCCTTTCGACGAGCTGCAGGCCGAGCAGATCGCGCTCTTCCGGGCGGCGTGGGCCGAGGCCGGCTGGGAGCACGAGCCGCGGGTCTCGGTGAGCCGCAGCGTCATGCCGATCACCAGCGACCTGGACCGGCAGTACTTCGGCTCCGAGCGGGGCGGGGATGACCAGGTCGGCCTCCTCGAGGGGGTGCGCGCCCGCTTCGGCAAGAGCTACCTCGGCGAACCCGACCGGTTGGCCGAGGAGCTCGCCAAGGACGCCGCCGTCCGGGACGCCGACACGCTGCTGCTCACCGTGCCCAACATGCTGGGCGTCGAGTACAACGCCCACCTGCTGGAGACGGTCACCCGGCACGTCGCCCCGGCCATCGGCTGGGTGCCGCCGGCGGAGCGCTCCGCCGGCTGACCGGCGCGGCCGCTCAGCGGTGCGCGGCCGCCTGCTGCAGGACCCACCCCTCGCCGGGGCAGTCGTGCGGGAGGGGTGGGAACCGGTGGCCCTTCACGTCGGTGGACTCGAACGTGTGGCCACACTGGGTGTCGCAGCGGTAGATGCCGCTGGCCGGCACGATCTGGCCGGGATGGAAGACAACATCCGTGTCGTTCGCCATGGCGGCGAGGTACCCGACCCGGTGGCCGGCATGCGGGGCGGCGACCTGCGGTGCGCGCCAGCACCGGGTCAGCCCTCCGGCATCGCCCCGGTGGTGGTCAGCTCGTCGGCGATGTCGAACAGCTTGCGGTTGGTGTGCGTCGACGCGCGGACCAGCAGCTCGAACGCCTGGGCCGCGGTCAGCCGGTACCGCTCCATCAGGATGCCCTTGGCCTGCCCGATCAGGTCCCGGCCGTCCAGCGCGTGGAGCAGGTTCTCCTCCTGCCGGGCCGCGGAGAGTGCGACGGCGGCGTGCGAGGCGAAGATCTGCCCGACCGTCTCGGAGTCGGCACCGAAGGCGCGCGGCGCGGTGGCGTAGAGGTTCAGTGCTCCCAGGTTCGTCCCGTCGGTGAAGAGCTGGAAGCTCAGCAGGCTGCAGGCACCGCGCCGGGACGCCTCGGCGGCGAACCGCGGCCAGCGCTGCTCGGTCGCGAAGTCGTCCACCCGGACCGTGGCGTGGTCCCGCAGCGAGTCCAGGCAGGGCCCCTGGTCCAGCTCCGACTGCAGGCCGTCGATCTCGGCGGCCCGGTCGCTGGTCGACCCGCGGGAGTGCACCTGGCACCCGGTGACGAAGCTGATGCTGGCGAACTCCGCCCCGGGGACGGTGCGGACGGCGGCGGTGGTGATCGACCGCAGCGTCCGCTCGACGTCGCCGTGCCCCTCCTGCAGCGTGCGGGCGATCCGTCCCATCACCCGCCCGAGGTCCTCCGGGGGGTGGTCGGCCGCCGGCTGCGCGCCCTGTCCCGCGTTGTCCTCGGGCATGCCCGGAGGGTAGGCCTCTCAAGGACGGCCGAGGCCGTCTCGCGGCCCGCCGGTCGGGGATCTCAGCCGGCCAGGTGCCGCCACTGCCATCCGCGGTCGGCCCCAACGGCTTGCGGGTGCTGGAGCTCGGCTCCTGGTCGGCCGCCGTGGTCGACGGGCTCACCGTCGAGCCGCAGGACCTGCACGTGGCCAGGTACCGGATGAGCGGTTTCTGGGACACGCCGCTGGACTCGGTGCTGAAGAACCTCCGGGTGGACACTGCTGTTCGCCGGGTCAACGTCGACCAGTGCGTGCTCGCCACGTTGATCGACGCGGCCTGCCTGGGCTACGACGTCGTCCTGGTCGAGGACCTGTGCGGCACCACCTCCCCTGAGTTCTGCACCCAGGCGACGGTCTACAACGTGCGGCAGTGCTTCGGTTTCACCACGACCTCGGCCGAGCTGCTCGCCGGCCTCCCCGACTGAACAGGAGCTCCCGATGGCCGCCGCCCCCGTGGTCAAGTCCCTCGCCCGGATCACCCCGCACTTCATCGGGGACAACCGCACGGTGAAGCTCGCGGTGCTCTCCGGGCCCGCGGACGGGTCGGGCACCACCGTGGTCCTGGAGATCCGGGAGCCGGGCGGCTCGCAGCCGGACAACTCCCACCGCCGAGTCCGCGGAGACCTTCGTCGTCCTGAACGGGACGGCGCGGGCGCACAGCGACGAGCACGTCCTCGACCTCGTGCCGGGGAACGTGATCGTGCTGCCGCCGACGTCGGTGCACCACATCGTCAACTCATCGGCCACCGAGCGGCTGTACACGATCACGGGGATGGAGAACGACCACGGCTTCGCCGACCTGATCCTCACCGGGCCGGCGGCGTCCTTCGACGAGCAGGACGCCGCCGTGCTGAGCACCGTGCTCGCGCCGGCCACGGCCTGATCGCGTGATCCCGCCGATGGAGGCGGTGCCGCCCAGCACCGTCGTCGAGCAGGAGGTGCGCGCGGCGGTGGCCCGGTACGAGGCCGCGCTGGCCGCGGACGACCTCGCCGAGCTCGACGCGCTCTTCGCCCCGGGTGAGACGACCGTCCGGGCCGACGGGGCCGGCGTGCTGGTGTCGCACGCGGCCATCAGCGCGTACCGCCGGGGCCGAGGTGGTGCGCCGGCCCGCACCGTCACCGAGCTGCACGTGCTCGTGCACGGCCCGGGCGTTGCGACGGCGCTGGCCGAGACGCTGCGCCCGGACGGCACCCGAGGGCTGCAGACGCAGGTGTGGGAGAAGGGCGCGCCGGGCTGGCAGATCCGGGTCGCCCACGTCAGCTCGAGCCCACCGCCGGCCACCCCGCTGCCGTCTTCCCGGACCGCCGCGGACGCCGAGCTGGAACGGCGTGACCCCGCGGTCTGGCGGGTCGTCGGGTCGCCCCTGGTCGCGCCCACGGGCAGCGGCCCCCTCGACGGGGTCCGGCTCGCGGTCAAGGACCTGATCGCGGTGGCCGGGCAGCCCGTGGGTGCGGGCAACCCCGTCCGGCTCGCCGAGTCGGTGCCGGCCGCGGCGCACGCCCCGGTGCTGGCGAGCCTGCTCGCGGCCGGGGCGTCGGTGCGGGGCATCGCCCGCACCGACGAGCTCGCCTACAGCCTCTCCGGGACGAACGTCCACTTCGGCAGCCCGGTCAACCCCTGGGGCGCCGGCCTGGTCGTCGGCGGCTCCACCAACGGCCCGGCCAGCGCGGTCGCCCGCGGGGCCGCGGACGTCGGGATGGGCACGGACACCGCGGGTTCCATCCGGGTCCCGGCGTCCTACTGCGGGCTGCACGGGCTGCGGCCCACGCACGGCGCCCTCCCGCTGGACGGGGTGCTGCCACTGGCGCCGAGCTTCGACACCCTGGGCTGGCTGACCCGGGACGCCGCCCTGCTGCACCGGGTGGCGGAGGTACTGCTGGCATCTGCCGCCCCGATCTCCTCCCTGGTGCTGGCCGAGGAGCTGCTCGCGCTCGCCGACCCGCCGGTCGCCCGGGCGCTGGCCGAGGCGGCCGCAGAGCTGGCGGCCGCCGCCGGTCTGCCGCTGTCGGTCGAGCAGGTGACGACGCGGGAGGAGCGGGAGCGCTGGTTCACCGCCTTCCGCAGCGTCCAGGGCGCCGAGGCGTGGGCCGCCCACGGCGACTGGATCACCGCTCACCCCGGGGTGCTGGGGCCGGGGATCGCCCAGCGCTTCGCCGACGGCGCGGCGGTGACCCCCGAGGTGCTGGCGGCCGCCCGGGAGGTGGTCGCCGAGGGGCGCGAACTGCTGGCCCGCCGGGTGCCGCACGGTGTCGCCGTCCTCGCGCCGGCCGCCAGCTCGACCGCCCCGCCGGTGATCGCGCCCGCCGAGCGCAAGGCCGCCTACCGGGCGGCGACGCTCCGGCTGACCTGCGTGGCGGGGGTGGGCGGACTGCCGGTGGCCGTCGCGCCCGCGGCCCTGGTCGACGGGCTCCCGGTGGGGCTGGCGGCCATCGGGGCGGCTGGTGCGGACACGGCGTTGACCGGGTTGCTCGCACAGTGGGACCGGACGCTCACCCCGCCGTCCCGCTGACGTCGCCGTGCCGTGCCGGTCAGTCGGCCGGGCCGCTGGCCAGGATGATGGTCGCTGTCCGGGACTGACCGGTGGTGTCGGCCCAGGTCACGGTCACCGAGTCCCCGGGGGAGCGGCCGGCGAGCGCGGCGCTCACGTCGTCGGCGGAGGTGGTCGTCGTCCCGCCGATGGCGGTGATGACGTCGCCGGCCGTCAGGCCCGCCTGGTCAGCCGGCCCGCCGGAGACGACGCCGGCCACCGTCGCGCCGCCGGTGCTCGTGCTCAGCACCGAGATCCCGAGGAAGGCCGGGTAGCCCTGGTGGACCGTGGCGTCGTCGACGCCGGCGACGATCTGCTCGGCGATCGACAGCGCGGTCCCGATCGGGATGGCGTAGGCCTGCCCGCCGCTGCTGGAGGCGGCGGTGTCCATGCCGGCGACCTCGCCCTGGGCGTCGTAGAGCGGGCCGCCGGAGTCACCGGCCCGGACGTCGGCCGCGATCCCGATGAGGCCGGTGAGGTCCTCGGCGTTCTGCCCGCTCTCGTCGGTCGCGGTGATCGACTGGTCCAGGCCGGTGACCGTGCCGGCCGCCGCGCTGGTGGAGTCGGTCGCGCCGCCGGCGTTGCCGACGGCGGTGACGGCGTCGCCGACCGCCACCGTGCTGCTGTCGATCTGCGCCGTGTCCAGGCCGGAGGCGCCGGTGAGCTGGAGGACGGCGACGTCGTCGGTCGGGTCGGTGCCGACGACCGCGGCCGGGTAGCTCTGGCCGGTGCTCAGGACCGTGACGGTGATGCTGGTGGCGCCGTCGACGACGTGGTTGTTGGTGAGGATCTCGCCGTTGGCGGTGAGCACCATGCCGGTGCCGGCTGCCTCGCCGTTCTGGTAGCCGAGCACCGTGGTGATGTCGACGACGCCGACCAGCTGGTCGGCGGTCGCCTCGGTCGCCGCGGGGACGGTGGCGCTGGTCGAGCTGCCCGGCGTCGTCGTGCTGCCGTAGCCGCCGGACGGGCCCGGGTTCCAGGCGTAGCCGCCGCGGCCGCCGAAGGCGACGGTCGGGTCGGTCACCGGCGCGGCGATCGCCTGGACCGCCGTGGTGCTGCCGGTGGCGGCCTGGACCCCGAAGACCGCGCTGGCCGCGATGCCCAGCGCCCCGAGCGTGCCGATGGCGACCGTCCGCGTCCGCCGGCGGGTGGTCGTGGGGGCCGGTGCGTCTGCTGTCTCACTCACAGATCCCAGTGAAGGACCGGCGCTCAAGAGCCAGCTGTGCGCTCGCTGCGATGTTGCTGCGGGCCTGGGTCCGGCGTCCCGTACCTCGCTCGTGTCTGTCAACCCTCGCCGGAGAGGTCCTCCGGGACCGGGAGGCCGGCGAGCTGGAGGAGGCGCGCCACGGTCTCCTCGACGAAGAGGTCCTCCGGCTCGGCGTCCTCGTCGTCGGCGGCCAGCAGGGCGGTGACGTCGCGCGGGTCGATCGCGTGGCCGGTCACCAGCCTGGTCCAGTGCGCGAACCCGCGGGCCTCCGCGTCAGTGTCCACGGGCTCGCTCGCCGTCGGGTCCTCGAAGTAGACCCGCGGTTGATAGCCCAGGTAGAAGCGCCCACCCGCGTCCCCGGCCGGCCGGTAGTCCACGCACGCGATGTCACTGTCGTGGACGTCGATGACCAGGTACGGCTCGCTGGGCGCGCTCCCACTCGTCCACGCGCCGCCGGTGAAGGCGAACGTCCCGAAGAACCCCATGGCGGGCGAGGCTAGCGGTGGTGGCCTCGACCGGTCGAACGTCGGCACCGTGCTCGTCCGCAACCGGCCCAGGTGCGCCCGGCAGGGATCGAACCTGCGACCAAGTGCTTAGAAGGCACCTGCTCTATCCACTGAGCTACGGGCGCTCGCGGCGCAGATCATCGCACCACAGCGGCGCAACCACGGGCACCATCACCAGCGTCGCGAGGCCGGCCGCAGCTAGCGGTTGCTGCCGACGGACCGCGCGCCGCCCTCCACAGCCGGGGGCGTCGTCCACAGCTGGGCCGAGAGCCTGTTCCCGGTGGTGCCCGGCGCTGGACGGTGGTCGCACCCCGGCAGGTCGCCGGGACACCCATCCCGCACCTGAGGAGCACCGTGAACGAGACCCCCATCCACGTCGTCGGCAACGTCGTCGACGTCCCGCGCCGCAACCGGACCAGCAACGGGTCGGTCACCAACTTCCGCATGGCCTCGACGTCCCGCCACTGGGACGACGAGACCAAGGGCTTCGTGGACGGCGCCACCCTGTGGATCGACGTGGCCTGCTGGGGCGAGCTGGGCGGCAACGTCGCGCGCAGCGTCAGCAAGGGCGACCCGGTCCTCGTCGTCGGGAACCTCCTGACCGAGTCCTGGGACAGCGACGCGGGACGCCGCAGCTCCAACCGGATGAAGGCCTCGGCCGTCGGGCTGAACCTGGCCCGCGGGTGGTCGGACTTCAAGCGGCCGGCCCGCGTCGACCAGTCCTCCGACGTCCCCCCGGTCCGAGAGCCGGGAGCCGACGTGTCGCCGACCGACGACGCGTACGCGGAGCGGTCCACGGACTACATCGAGGGGGAGGATGCGTTGGAGGGAGAGAACTCCGAGTTCACCAGCGAACGCACCCCGGTGCCGGCGCTGACGTGAGCCTCCCGGACTGGGAGGATCGGAGCTGAGAACGCAGGGGGCGGGGCCGGTGCCGCCGTACGGCCGCCCCGCCCCGCCCCCACTCGCGACCTGACGGAAGGCTCGACAGCCCAGTGGCTCAGTACATCTACTCGATGGTCCGTGCGCGCAAGGCGCACGGCGACAAGGTGATCCTCGACGACGTCACCCTGGCGTTCCTCCCCGGCGCCAAGATCGTTGTGGTCGGCCCCAACGGCGCCGGCAAGTCGACGGTCCTGAAGATCATGGCCGGCATGGAGAACGCCTCCAACGGCGAGACGGTGCTGGCCCCCGGCGCCACCGTCGGCATGCTCCAGCAGGAGCCGCCGCTCAACGAGGACCTCGACGTGCGCGGCAACGTCGAGGAGGCGGTCAAGGACCTCCGCGCTGCCCTCTCCCGCTTCGAGGAGGTCAGCGCGGCCATGGGCGAGCCCGATGCCGACTTCGACGCGCTGCTGACCGAGCAGGGCGAGCTGATGGAGGTCATCGAGAACGGCGAGGGCTGGGAGCTCGATGCCCGTATCGAGCAGGCGATGGACGCGCTGCGCTGCCCGCCCGGCGACGCCGACGTCCGGGTGCTCTCCGGCGGTGAGCGCCGCCGCGTGGCGCTGTGCAAGCTGCTGCTCGAGGCGCCCGACCTGCTGCTGCTCGACGAGCCCACCAACCACCTGGACGCGGAGAGCGTCGCGTGGCTGGAGCAGCACCTGGAGAAGTACGCCGGCACCGTCATCGCCGTCACCCACGACCGGTACTTCCTGGACAACGTCGCCCAGTGGATCCTCGAGCTCGACCGGGGCCGCGCCTACCCCTACGAGGGCAACTACTCCACCTACCTGGAGACCAAGTCCACCCGGCTGAAGGTCGAGGGAGCCAAGGACGCCAAGCGCGCCAAGCGGCTGGCCGACGAGCTGGAGTGGGTGCGTTCCGGCGCCAAGGCCCGCCAGGCGAAGAGCAAGGCCCGGCTGGCCCGCTACGAGGAGATGGCCGCGGAGGCCGACAAGTTCCGGAAGCTGGACTTCGAGGAGATCCAGATCCCGCCGGGCCCGCGGCTGGGCAGCATCGTCATCGAGACCAACAAGCTCACCAAGGGCTTCGGGGACCGGGTGCTCATCGACGGCCTGTCGTTCACCCTGC
>JAOPVN010000028.1 GCA_025966175.1 Modestobacter sp.
CCAAGGACGTCGACTCATTGCAGCCGCACATCCGCGCCTTCGTGGAGCGGGCGGTGACCTTCACGACGTGCCCCGAGTGTGACGGCACTCGGCTGTCCGAGGCGGCCCGGTCGTCGAAGATCAAGGGGATCAGCATCGCCGACGCCTGCGCGATGCAGATCAGCGACCTGGCCGAATGGTTGCGGGGTCTGGATGAACCGTCCGTTGCGCCGCTGCTCGCGTCGTTGCGGCACACCCTCGACTCGTTCGTCGAGATCGGGCTCGGCTACCTCTCGCTCGACCGCCCCTCGGGCACGCTGTCGGGCGGTGAAGCACCGCGCATCAAGATGATCCGCCACCTCGGCTCCTCGCTCACCGACGTCACCTACGTCTTCGACGAGCCGACGATCGGGTTGCACCCCCACGACATCCAGCGGATGAACACCCTGCTGCTGCAGCTGCGCGACAAGGGCAACACGGTGCTGGTCGTGGAGCACAAGCCGGAGGTGATCGCGATCGCCGACCACGTCGTCGACCTCGGCCCGCGCGCCGGCACCGAGGGTGGTGAGGTGGTCTTCGAAGGCACCGTCGACGGGCTGCGGTCCAGCGGCACGCTGACCGGGCGGCATCTGGACGACCGAGCCTCCGTGAAGCCGTCCGTGCGGACCCCGACGGGAGTGCTGCAGGTGCGCGGCGCCAACACGCACAACCTGCAGGACGTCGATGTGGACCTTCCGCTCGGCGTGCTGGTGGTGCTGACCGGCGTGGCCGGGTCGGGAAAGAGCTCACTGATCCAGGGCTCGGTGTCCGGCCGGGAAGGGGTGGTGTCGGTCGACCAGGGTGCGATCAAGGGCTCGCGGCGCAGCAACCCGGCGACGTACACCGGACTGCTCGATCCGATCCGCAAGGCGTTCGCGAAGGCCAATGGCGTGAAGCCGGCGCTGTTCAGCGCCAACTCCGAGGGCGCCTGCCCCAACTGCAACGGCGCCGGCGTGATCTACACCGACCTGGCGATGATGGCCGGGGTGGCGACCGTCTGCGAGGTGTGCGACGGGAAGCGATTCCAGGCCGAGGTGCTCGAGTACACCTTCGGTGGCAAGGACATCAGCGAGGTGCTCGCGATGTCGGTGACGCAGGCCGAGGAGTTCTTCGGCGCCGGTGCGGGGAAGACGCCGGCGGCGCACAAGATCCTCACCCACCTGGCCGACGTCGGGCTCGGCTACCTCAGCCTCGGCCAGCCGCTCACCACGCTGTCCGGCGGCGAGCGGCAGCGGCTCAAGCTGGCCACCCACATGGGGGAGAAGGGCGGCGTCTACGTCCTCGACGAGCCGACCACGGGCCTCCACCTCGCTGACGTCGAGAACCTGCTCGGCCTGCTCGACCGGCTCGTCGATTCCGGCAAGTCGGTCATCGTCATCGAGCACCACCAGGCGGTCACGGCGCACGCGGACTGGATCATCGACCTCGGCCCCGGCGCCGGCCACGACGGCGGCCGGATCGTCTTCGAGGGCACCCCCGCCGACCTCGTCGCCGCCCGCGCCACCCTCACCGGCGAGCACCTCGCGGCCTACGTCGGCACCTGACCGAGGCCTTCCCGGACACCGTCACTCGCGCACAGCCGGGCCGCGCTGTACCGACCACGAACGGCGTGTACCCGGCGGGCAGCCCAGTGACCTGGAGCTCGGAGAACACGAGCGTGATCGACGACGTCGTCGCGAGCACGCTGCAGCCGCCCCGATCTCCACGGGCGTTCTGGACGACGAACGGGGTCGTCCTGTCCACCAGCGCCGTCTGCCGCCCGCCAGCACGCATCCTGCCTCGGAGGATTGCTAACGTCGCGGCATGACGGCCGCCAAGGAACTCCATGAGCTTGGCCCCGTGGCCATCGTCGCCGGCGGGCTCTCCCACGAGCGGGCGGTCTCCCTGCTCTCCGGTGAGCGCATGTTGCGGGACCTGCAGGCCGTCGGCATCGAGGCGCAGGTCGTGGACGCCGATGCCGACCTGCTGAGGGCGCTGCGCGCAGGCGCCTACTCCGCGGTGATCCCGACCATCCACGGCGACATCGGGGAGGACGGCAGCCTGCAGACGGTCCTCGAGTTCTCGGGGGTGCCGTTCACCGGGTCGTCCAGCCGCTCCTGCCGGTTGGCGTGGGACAAGGCGGCCGCCCGCACGCTCACCGAACGCGCGGGCCTCGCCGCCCCCCAGTGGGCGGCCCTCACCAGCTCGTCGTTCAAGGAGCTCGGTGGCACGGAGGTCGTCCGGTACCTCGTGGAGGACATGGACTGGCCGCTGGTCACCAAGCCGAACCGCGGCGGCAGCGTGCTGGGCGTCTGTGGCGTCACCTCGGTCGAGGACCTCCCCTCCGCGCTGCTCCAGGCCTTTGCCTTCGGCGAGACCGCGCTCATCGAGAGCTTCACCCAGGGCCTGGACGTCAGCGTCGCCGTCGTCGAGCACGAGGGCGAGGCGCGAGCCGGTGAGCCGGTCGCGCTCGAGTACGACCGCCGTGACCAGTTCGACTTCGAGGCGCGCTACGACGCGGCCCGGATCCAGGTGTTGGCACCCGCTCCGCTGCCGGCAGCGACCAGCAAGGCGCTCCGCGAGGCTGCGGAGACGGCGCACCGAGTCCTCGGCCTCCGCGACCTGTCCCGCGCCGACTTCCTGGTCAAGGAGAACGGCGAGTTCGTGCTCCTGGAGGTGGCGGCGATCCCCGGACTGACCGCGACGTCGCTGTTCCCGTTCAGCGTGGAAGCAGCCGGGTGGCCGCTGGGCGCCGTCTTCGCTGCGCTGCTCCGCCGGGCCGTCGACCGGGCTCAGTCGGGCACGAGGCCGTAACGGGTCCGCGGCTCGCCATGGTGGTCGGCCCACCGCTGGTCACCGAAGGACCAGTGCCACCACTCCTCTGCCAGTGGGGCGAGGCCCTGCGCCACGAGGGCTGAGGCGAGGCAGCGGCGCAGCCGACGAGCCAGTTCCGCGCCCGGTTCGCCGGTCCGGTCCCGGGCCTCGAACCAGCCCACCGCCGCGTCGTCCTCGAACGCGTCGAAGTCCGTGCCCAGACCCAGCGGGCGCCCGGAGGCTGGTCAGCAGTGCGACCCAGGGCGCGAGGGAGAGCTGCAGAGCTCTCCCCCGCGCGGCTCAGCGAGTCGGCGTTCCCAGGGTGGCCAGCTTCCCGGCGATGCCACCGGCTGCGCGCAGCGCCTCGCCGCGGGCGAAGCCGGCGATCTCCTGGCCGGTGCGGAAGCTCGCCACCGCCTGGTCCAGCGCGCCGAGCAGCAGCTGACTCGGGGCGTCGTCCGGCCACAGGTACAGCGACAGCGCGCCCGGGATGTTGTTCACCTCGTTGACGAAGACCTGCTCGCCGTCGCTGAGGAAGTCCAGCCGCGCCAGGCTGCCCAGGCCCACCAGGTCACTGACCTGCTCGGCCAGCGACCGGATGCGGTCGGCCAGGTCGTCGGAGATCGGCGCGGGCATCTCGCGGGGCGCCCGGTTGAGGCCGGCCTCGTGCAGGTACTTGTCGCGGTAGCTGTAGAAGGAGTCGTCGCCCTCGCGCAGCGGCTTCTCGATGTAGGACGTCCGGAACTCCGGGTGCGTGATGACGGCGATGTTCAGGTCGTACAGATCGGGCCGGTAGGGCTCGATCACCGCGCCGGCGGCGAGGTGCACGCTCTGCTTGGTGAGGCCGGTCGCCGTCGCCAGGTCCTCGACGATCTCGATCCCGATGCTGGAGCCGCCGAACCGCGGCTTGACGATGTAGGGCCCGTCGAAGTCGGGCGTGCGCTGGCCCTTGCCCAGCGCGATCCGCGGCAGGGTCGGCAGCCCGGCGGCGGCCATCGTCGCGCCGAAGGACAGCTTGTCGACGGAGAGCGCGCCGGCGTACAGGCTGCCGCCGGTCGAGGGGAGCGCCATCGCGTCGAAGATCGCGCGGCCGCCACCCGCCTCGGCGTAGCCGCCGTGGAAGCAGCTGAGCACCGCCTCGGGGCGGTGGTGCTTGGGCCGCAGGCCCTTCGTCGTCCGCCAGCCGCCGTCGGGGCCGAGGACGGGCTCGACCCGGACCGCCTGCTTGGGGGCGCCGTCGATGAAGTCCCGGGCCTCGCTCTCCAGCGGCACCAGGTGCCAGGCACCGGAGCGGTCCCAGTAGAGCGGCAATACCTCCTTGCCGGCCTGGCTGATCAGTCGAGCGGCCTGCAGGCCGGTGAGGATGCTGATGTCGTGCTCCGACGACGGGCCGCCGAAGACGACCGCTACCCGCTGCATGGTTCCTCCAGTCGTTCGACGATCTGCCCGCGCCTGATCACCCGCACTCGAGTGCTGGCTCACGGGTAGTGGTCCGGTAGGTCGTTCTCGAAGAGGACGACGTCGCCCGCCTGCGCCGAGGCTCCCACCATGCCCATCGCTTCGCTCCGGGAGCGCGCCAGCATGCGGCGCTCGGCGAGCGACCCGGCGACGAGCGGGCGGCGGTTGGTGTCGCCCACGACGACCAGCGTCGCGTTCGGGACGTCCATCACCTGCGCGGCGAAGTCGGCGTTGCGCGCGTCCTGCTGGTCGCCGAGCTCGACCATGCCCGGCGTGACCACCCACAGCCGGCGGTCCTTGCTCAGTTCGGCGGCGTGCTCGAGGGCCTGCGCCGCGCCGTTCGGGTTGGCGTTGTACGTGTCATCGACGATGTAGATGCCCTCGGCATTGGCCGACACCTCGGCCCGGTGCGCCACGCTGGGGAGCCGGCGGCGCAGATTGCTCTCGATGCCCGACCAGGCGACGCCGAGCGCGCGGGAGATGCCGATCGCGATCGCCAGGTTGATCGGGTGCCCGGCGCCTGGCGGCTCGGCGACGGCGGTCCGGCGCTCGGTGGCGTCGCGGACCTCCCACTCGCCGCCGTGCGGCACGACCGCGACGTCCGCACCGGCGTCGGCCCGGGTGGAGCAGCGGATCACCGTCTTGGTGGCGGCCAGTTCGTCGGCGGCCTGCGCCAGCTCGGGGACGTCGACGTTGAGCACGACGATCTCGGCCCGCTCGACGATCTCCAGCTTGGCGCGGACGATCGTCGCCCGGCTGCCCATCCGCTCGAGGTGCGCCTCACCGATGGTCGTGATCGCGGCCACCTTGGGCGGGAAGATCGAGGTCAGCCGGGCGATCTCGCCGGGCCCGTAGGTGCCCATCTCGGCGACGAAGACCCGGGTGCCGGGGGCGAGGCCGTCGTTGACGCTGCGGGCCAGACCCATCAGGTTGTTGAAGCTCGCCGGGCTGGCGAAGACGCTGGTCTCGGACGCCAGCAGCGCCTCGGTGTAGGCCTTCGTCGAGGTCTTGCCGTAGGAGCCGGTGATCGCGACGACGTCCGGGCCGACCTCGGCGAGCTTCGCCCGGGCGCTGGTGACGAACTTCTTCGACAGCGCGCTCTCGAGCGGCTTCAGGGCGGCCAGGACGGCGTCAGTGATCGGCGCCCCGAACGGGATGAGGACGGCGTTGATGGTCGGATTGCGGAAGGCGACCGCGACCGCGGCGTGCACCAGCACCCAGCCGCCGGCGAGCCGGCGCAGTCGCGGCGTGAACGCCGGCCGCGGCCACGGCTTGCGGATCACCAGGCCGATGGGCGCGGCGGCGAAGGAGAGCGCCGCGGGGGCGACCAGGCCGGGGACCTTGACCGAGGCGATCGCGAAGGCGGCGCCGAGCGCATAGGGCGCCCCGGACGACGGCTTCTTGGTCAACCACAGCCGGAGCGTCGAGGTGCACCGGCCGGGCTCGTAGTGCTCGCGCTGCGCGACCCGCCACCAGGTCAGCCCGGCGACGGCCGTGCCGAGGCCCGTGGCGACCCACTCGACCGAGGTGAGCAGCGCCGTCACGTCGCGGACCGCAGGTCGAGCATCGCGCGCAGTCGCTCGTTGATGGTCCTGGCGAGCGCGGCGTCGAGCAGGTGCGCGGAGCCGTCGACGACGGTGAGCTCGCCGTTCACACGCTCGGCGATCTCCCGCGCGGTGTCCACGGGGGCGGCGGTGTCGTGCTCGCCCCAGACCAGCTCGATGCGGCCGTCGTAGTCGCGCAGGCCCGCGAGGACGTCGGTGTAGTCCTCGTTCACCGTGCGCACCAGCACCTCGCGCATGACCCCCTCCGCTGCCTTGTAGTCAGCAGAACCGTACTGGCGCCGGGCGGCGTCCATCCGCTCCTGGCTGAGAACGCCCACGCGGTGGGCCAACTTGGCGGCGCGATAGCCGAAGGGGGGCTTCTTCGCACCGCCGCGGCGGATCAGCGGGGTGCCGGTGAGCAGCAGCCCGCCGACCAGCTCGGGGCGCAGCGCGGTGATGCGGGCGGCGACCCGGCCGCCGAACGAGTGCCCGACCAGGACCGGCCGGTCGAGGGACTCGATGAGCGGGATCAGGTCCTGCGCGTACTCCGCGGAGCTCCAGCCCTCCTCCGGTGGCGGCGCGGACCCGAAGCCCCGGAGGTCGAGCGCGATCCCGTCGACTCCGTCGAGGGTCGGTGCCCAGTCACTCCGGTTGCGACCCCAGCCGTGCATCGCCACCACCCGATCGGGACCCCGGCCGAAGCGCTCGGCGACGTAGCGGTCGTCCAGGAGGCTCACCAGCACCTGCCCAACACTAGTTCAGTGCCGTGCCCCTCCCCGCGCCGCGTTCGGCTCACCGGGAGTGGGGGATCCCCGACCGGTCGCCCTCCACGAGCCCGGTGAATGGGTTCCCTCAGGGACGTGGGAAGCGTGCCGAGGCCATCAGCGGACCTTCCGGCGGTCGGCCCTCCATGTGGGTGTCCTGTCGAGCCATCCATGACCATGACCTCCCAGAACCGGTCGCTCGTCATCAGGGTCGAGACCGACATGCCCCCGCAGGTGCACCAGACGCTCAGCCGGCTCGCGAATGAGCTCGGGTGGGAGGGGTCGTCGAGCAGCGCCCGGGGGCGGGGATGACGGGGTGGTCCGCCGGCCCGTCGCCGCGTCGCGCCGCACCGCGTCCAGGTCGTGGCCGTCGGGGTCTCTCCCTGTGTCGCCCCTCGTGAACGGGCCTGCGGTGTGCGGCTCCTCACTCAGCACCTGGCGCACCGTTACAGAGAGAGAGCGACGCGCACCGGCCGCACCCGCGGGTCGGCGGTGACGGGTCGACCCACAACGCGCCGCGCGACATGCCGTGTCCGACCTGCCCGCCGAGATGACCGGCCGGCGATTCGGCCAAAACACGGCTCGGAGCTGCGCGGATGTCGACAAGGCGGCCCCGGGGAGGCCGGTCATCGACCGGGCGAGGGGCTCGGACAACGATTCGGTGACGGGCCTTCGCCGGCCGTGTCCGAACGTCCCGGTCGGGCCCGCGGGGGCCTTACGTTTCCGTCACGTCTGCGGCACTTCCCCCGCCGTGACGGACAGCACCGAGGAGCCCCCGTGAGCACGCGCGTTGACCTAGCGCCCCGCCCGTCGTCCCACCCGCAACCGCTTCCGGCGGACGGAGAGCTGAGCCTGGCGGAGCTGCTGGCGCTCTTCGGGTCCGAGGAGGTCGCTGCGACGTCGACCCTCCGCAGGCTCCGCTCGTCCGGAGCCCTGCTGCGCGGGTGGGTGCAGGACTCGTCGCGGCGGGCAGCCGGATGGGGCGCCGTTGCGGGCGCGCCCGACGTGCGCGGTGCGCGTTCCTCCTGGAGCGCGGCGGAGGCGCAGTGATGCTGGTGTGGCCGATCGTCGCCGTGCTGGGCTTCGTCGTGCTGGCTGCGCTGGTCATCGCGCTCGGCACGAGCTCGACCGCGCGGTACGAGTTCGAGCGCAACCGGGTGCAGGCACAGCGCCAGCAGGCCGCCGTCCCCACCGCGGTCGGCGCGGCCGCCGTCGCCGACGGCTCGGAGGGTCGACCGGGCGGCGACCAGTCCTTGCCGGCCGCTGGCACCGGCAGTGCCGCCTCGCAGGAGGCACGGCCGGCAGCGGCCGTCGGCCTGGCCACGCACCCCGCCGGAAAGCGGGTCCCCGGGCAGGGGACGCCACCGGCGTGGTGGCTGGTGGACGGCGCGGCGGACCAGTCGGGCGAGCAGGTGGTCGCGGGTCCGTTCCCCGACCGGATCGAGGCGGAGTGGGCGGCCCTCTCCGGTGGCCTGGCGACGTCCGGGCGGGCGGTCCACGGCGTGCTGCGCGCCGACGGCCGGTTGGTGCGCCGGCAGTCACCGGAGGAGCGGGCGTGGCTGAGCGACCTCGGCGACCAGCTCGACCGGCTGCCCGATGACTGGGACGGGCCGCTGTCCGACGAGGACGAGCTGGTCACGCTCGTGGTCGAGCTGGCATCGGCGCTGGTCGAGGCGGGCCTTCCGCTCCATGACTGCGCGGGCCAGGATCCGGCCGGCGGGGTGTGCCTGACGCCGGAGCCCGGTCGTCCCGGCGTCCTGGTCAGCTGGCACCAGCACGACCGGATGAGCCACGAGCAGGTGCGCGGTGCCGCGGTGCACGCGGCGGTGCAGCAGACGATGAACTCGGCGATCGCCGAGTGCCTGCGCCAGCTGGGCTTCGACGTCGAGCCGTACGGGGCGACCGGCTGTTCCCTGGTCGCCGTCGGCCAACGCTGGAGCTGACACCGGGCACCCCCGGGGGCGAGTAGCGGGGACGGCGACGCGGCTCAGTCGGCGTCGGCCCAGGACTCCACGACCGAGACGTCGAGCGGGAAGTCGACCGGAAAGCCGCCGAAGAGCAGCCGCCCGGCCTCGGCCGAGGCCCGGCGGACCGCATCGATCACGTCGTCGGCCAGTTCCGCGGGTGTGTGGACGACGACCTCGTCGTGCAGGAAGAACACCAGGTGCGCCCGCTCGCTCACCGTGCCGGCGTCGCCGAGCCGCCACAACCGGTTCCGCAGATCGGCCAGCCAGCACAGCGCCCACTCCGCGCCGGTGCCCTGGACGACGAAGTTGCGGGTGAAGCGGCCCCACGCCCGGCGGTGCCGGTCCCGGTCCTCCCGCGAGCCACCCTCGTCCGGCGGCTCACCGAGCGCGACCGCCCGCTCCGCCCACGCGCCGGTGGGCACGGGAGATCCGCGGCCGAGCAACGTGTGCACCACCTCGCCCCGTTCGCCGGCGCGGGCCGCCTCCTCGACCAGGCCGATGGCCCGCGGGTAGCGGCGGGTCAGGCGCGGCATCATCCGCCCGCTCTCGCCCCGGGTGCCGCCGTACATCGCCCCGAGCATCCCGACCTTGGCCTCGGCGCGGGTCGCCACCGCACCGCTGGCGACCATGCCCTGGTAGAGGTCGGTGGCCCGCGCGGCCTCCGCCATCGCCGCGTCCCCGCTCATCCCGGCGAGCACGCGCGGCTCCAGCTGGGCGACGTCGGCGACGACGAACCGCCAGCCCTCGTCCGCGACCGCCGCCGGCCGCACCTGCAGGGGAACCGAGAGCGCGCCGCCGCCGTTCGACGCCCACCGGCCGGTCACGACCCCGCCAGGGAGGAAGTACGAGCGGAACCGGCCGTCGCGCACCCAGGTGTCCAGCCAGTTCCAGCCGTTCGCCTGGAGCAGCCGGACCAGCTTCTTGTACTCCAGCAGCGCCGGGATGCTCGGGTGGTCGAGCTGCTCCAGCGTCCAGGAGCGGGTGTCGGCCACCGGCAGACCCGCCGTCTGCAGCGCGCGGAGGAGCTCCCCGGGGGAATCGGGGTTCAGCTGCGGCGCACCGAGGCCCTCGCGGATCGCCGGCAGCAGCCGCTCGAGCGCCGCCGGCCGGTGACCGGGTGCCGGACGCGGGCCGAGCAGCTCGGTCAGCAGCCGGTCGTGGACGTCGGCGCGCCAGGGCAGCCCGGCGTGGGTCATCTCCGCGGCCACCAGCGCGCCGGAGGACTCGGCCGCCAGCAGCAGACCGAGGCGCCCACGTTCCGCCGACGCGGCGAGCGCCGCCTGCTGACGTTGGTGCTCGGCCACCGGGTCGAGGCGGTCGGCGGGGTCGGCGAGGGGGAAGAGCGCCGGGTCGGCGGCGGTGACCGGCTCCAGCGCGTCCCACCCGCCCGCGTCGTCGCCCCCGAGCAGCGACCGGTCGACGAACGGGGAACGCCGGAGGACGGCGCGGCACAGCCGCAGGTCGGTGCAGCGCTCGACCCGGACGCCGGCCTCCAGCAGCCCCGGGTACCACCGGGTGGTGTCGTCCCAGACCCAGCGGACGGGGGAGGTGTCCCGGTCGCGGACGAAGCCGGCGAGCTCCTCGGCGGGGAACCGGGTCGCGCCGGCGACGGTCCCGTCGTCGGCGAGCTCGTGTGCCACGGTCGCCTCGGCTCGGCGCACGAGGACGACGCGGTTCACCTCCGCAGTCTCGCCGACGGGTCCGACGGGAACCGGCAGGCGTCGACCGGCTCAGGCGGCGGGCCCGCTGACCGTCGTCGTCCCGCCGTCGGCCCAGACGACGAACCCCGTACGCCCGGGCCGGGTCGCCAGCCACGCTGCCGCCCCCTGCCCCAGGACGTAGGCCGCGGTCGCGTCCAGGTCGGCCCAGGTCAGGGAGTTCCCGATCACGGTCACCGAGGCGATCCCCGACGGCGGTCGGCCGGTGCGGGCGTCCACCAGGTGCTGCCCGCGGTGCGCGGTGCCCGAGGTGGCGACAGCGCCGGTGGTCACCGGCACCACGGCCAGCACCCGGCGGGTGTCCCTGGGGTCCTCGATGCCGATCCGCCACGGCTCCCCGTCGGGGTCCAGCGTGCGGCACAGCAGGTCGCCGCCGGCGGACAGGCAGAAGTCGGTCTCCGGCAGAGCCCGCAGCGGGGCGGCCGCGCGGTCCACCGCCCAGCCCTTCACGACGCCGCTGGGGTCCAGCACCCCCGCGCCGTCCGGCCCGGCCCGGCGGACGGCGAACGCGCCACCGGACTCCTGTTCGGCCAGCGCGCCCAGGCCGAGCACCTCGGCCACCTCCGGGGGGCAGTCCGCCGGCTCGAGCTCCCCCCGGCCCAGCCGGGACACCACGGAGTCGGGCCGGTGGGTGCTGAACACCCGGTCGACCTCCCGCAGGACGGCGACCGCCTCCGCCCAGGCGGCCGCAGCCGCGGTGTCCGCCGCGTGCCGGCCGCGCAGCGCGAGGCTGACCGGCATCCCCATCACGTGCTCCACCCGGCGGTGGGTGCGATCGGCGACGGTCACAGCCCGGCCTGGTCCAGCGCGCCCTGCAGCGACTCCAGGTACCCCTCGCTGGTGACGGTCGCGCCGCTGACCATGTCGATCCCGGTGCTCTGCGCGGCCAGCGTCTCCCGCACCAGCACCGGCAGCGCGCGGGCGTTGATCTGCCGGTCCTTGCCGTTGCCGGAGGGGTACTCGACGACGGTCACGTCGGTGATCACGCCGCCCGCGACGGTGAGCTGCACCTGCACCGGCCCCCACCGGGTGGACGCCGAGGGCCCGGTCACCGTCGTCCCCACCGCCGACGCGGTGGTCCCGGCCGGAACGGCCGGGGAGGCGAGCACGGTGTTGACGCCGACCGTCGAAGCTCCCGTCGAGGTGCGGTACCCGAACAACAGCACCACGACGGTGACGGTGACGGCGAACCAGAGGGCGATGCGTCGCACGCCGGTCACCATCGGAAGGTCTCGGCGTGGAACTGGGCAGGGGGCAGCCCCGCGGCCGCGCAGCTGCGGCGGACGTCCGCGGTCCACGCCTCGGGGCCGCACACGTAGACGTCCCGGCTCGCCAGGTCGGGCACCCAGAACCGCAGTGCCGTGACGTCGTCGGCCGTGCCGACGCCGTCGCCCAGCCAGGAGTCGGGGGCGCGGCGGGGGCCGGGGAGTTCCAGCACCCGCAGGCCACGGTCGCGGGCCAGGGCGGCGAACTCCGCCCCGAACAGCGGCCGGTCGGTGAACCGGTGCAGCAGGACGGCGTCCCCGGGCCCGTACGACAGCCCCTCGGCCAGCGCTCGCAGCGGGGTGATCCCGACCCCGGCGCCGATCAGTGCCACCCGGCGCTGGGTGCGGGCCCGGGGGCTGAGCCGGCCGAACGGCCCCTCCACCAGCACCGGGGTGCCCGGGCGCAGCGAGGCGAGTGCGGCGCTGCCGTCCCCCAGCGCCTTGACGGTGATCCGCAGGCTGCGGCCGTCGGGGGCCGCGGACAGCGAGTACGGGTGGGCGCGGGTCCACCCGGGGCGGGACAGGAAGCGCCAGGAGGCGAACTGGCCGGCCTCCACCGGTAGCCGCTCCAGCGACCGGCCGGTCAGGTACACCGAGACGACGCCCTCGGCCTCGGGGACCACCGCGCTGACCCGCAGTCGGTGCCGGGCACTGCGCACCAGCGGCAGCCCGACCCGCCAGACGAGCACCGCGCCGGCGGCCAGGGCCCACAGCGACCACCAGTAGACCGTCGCCGCGGTCGAGGCGAGGAACTCCCGCCCGGTCCACAGCTGGTGCGGCAGCGCCAGGCCGACGCCCAGGTAGGCGTAGAGGTGCAGCAGGTGCCAGGACTCGTACCGCAGCCGCGCCCGCGCCGCCCGCAAGCTGGTGAGGACGACCATGACCAGGCAGGCGGTGCCGGCGACGGCGAGCAGCATGCCCGGGTAGTGGACGGTCAGTTCCCAGGCGGTCGCCGGCGTGCGCAGCAAGGACCCGGCGGCGTAGCCCCAGGTGATCAGGCCGATGTGCGCCAGCATCAGGCTGAAGGAGATGAAGCCGACCAGCCGGTGCAGCACGGCGAGCCGGTCCTGGCCGACGGCCTGCTCGAGCAGCGGCAGTCGCGCCATCAGCAGCACCTGGACCAGCAGCAGGTCCGACGCGAGCAGCCCGGAGAGCCGGCCCAGCGAGGTCAGCCCGGTTTCCCAGCCGGAGAGATCGGCGATCCCGCCCCCGGCGGCCCACCACCACGTCACCAGCAGCAGGCCAAGCCACAGCGCGACCAGGGAACCGGCCCGGACACCGGCGTCCCGCTGTGCCGGGCGCGCCCAGCGTCCGGTACGACGGGTCCACGGGTCCACGGACGGCGTGGCCACTGCGCTCATGGGGAGGATCGTCGGGCGCCGGACCGGGAGCCAGCAGTCCGGTGGCTGGGTGTCCGCTGTGTACCCGCCGCCTCCGCAGAGGCGTCTGATCCCGGAGCAGGATCACCGGTGACCACCGCCGGATCCAGCGGGGCTGCGCCCGCCGGGGCCGATGGCGGGGACGAGAAGCCACAGCGAGAGCCGGACACGGGCGGCGAATACTTCCTGGTCGGCATGGGACGGACCGATCCGGGGCAGGGTGGACGGGCGTCTGAGCAGCTGACGCCGCGGATCACACGCCCCGGAGCAGACGATGCCTCGATCCATCGCCGACCAGACCATCGACGAGCTCGGCGGGCGCGGCAGCGTCCTCGTGCGCCAGCGCAACGACCACGTCGAGCTGGATCGGCTGCTGCACGAACTCGACGGCACGACCGGCACCGAGCAGGAGCGGGTGCTCCGGCGGATCGATCGGCTGGTGTTCAGTCACGCCTTCGCGGAGGAGACCGTGCTCTGGCCGGTGATCCGCCGGGTGCTGCCGGACGGCGATGCACTGACCCTCCAGGTGGAGGAGGAGCACCAGGAGGTCAACGAGTTGGTCACCGAACTGGAGACCCTCGGCCACGGCGACCTCAGGCGCGCCGAGCGGCTGGCACGCCTGGTCCAGGTGCTGCGCGAGGACGTCCGGGATGAGGAGGACGTGCTGTTCCCGCGGCTGCAGCAGGCGCTGGACGCGACGGCGCTGCGCCGGCTGGGCCTGCAGTGGGAGGTCGCCCGCCGCGTCTCCCCGACCCGGCCGCACCCGACCGTCTCCCGCCGTCCGCCTGGCAATGCGCTCTCCGGCCTGCCGCTCACCGTGCTCGACCATTCACGTGACCTCGTCGACGCCGGTGTCCAGCGCGCCCCGGAGCGTCTCGCGCCGGCCGGGAAGGCGGTCAGCCGAGGGCTGGCCGCCGTCGCCGGCTGGGTGGAGCGGGTCCCGGTGTCCCGGCGGGAGACCGCCCGCCGACCCGCAGGTGAGGTCCGCCGTCGGCCCCGTGGTCTGATCGCGGGGACACCGGCCGGCGCCGCCGCCGGCCGACGACGCGAGGGAGCCGCATGTCCGACAGCTCAGGTGAGGTCCTGCTCGAGGTGACCGAGGGCGTCGCCGTCGTCACCCTCAACGCCCCCCAGCGACGCAACGCGCTGACCCCGGCGATGGCCACCGAGCTGATCGCCGCCTTCGACGAGGTCGACGCCCGCGAGGACGTCGGCGCCCTCGTCGTGCGCGGGGTGGGCAAGTCCTTCTGCGCCGGCGGTGACGTGCAGACCCTGACCGACGCCGGCAAGGACCCGGCCGCCCCCGATGCCTACGCCGGAATGGGCGCGATCTATGACTCCTTCTACCGGCTCGGCCAGGTGAAGGCGCCGACGATCGCCGCCGTCCGCGGCTCGGCCGTCGGCGCGGGGATGAACATGCTGCTCGCCACCGACCTGCGGATCGTCGCCCGGGACGCCCGGCTGCTCTGCGGCTTCTTCAAGCGCGGCATGCACCCGGGCGGCGGGCACCTGGTGCTGCTCTCCCGGCTGGTCGGCCGCGAGGCCGCGGCGGCCATGGCGCTGTTCGGCGAGGAGCTCGACGGTGAGGCCGCCGTGCGCCTGGGCCTGGCCTGGGAGACCCACGACGACGACGCGGTCGAGGACCGGGCGCTCGAGCTCGCCGCCCGGGTCGCGAAGGACCCCGAGCTGGCCCGGGTGACCGTCGCCAACTTCCGCAAGGAGACCGGTCCGCCCGGAGTCAGCTGGGAGATCGCCACCCAGTTCGAGCGGCCCGCGCAGATGTGGTCGATGCGCCGTTCCGCGGAGTGATGCACGTCGGCCCCGGCCCCTCTCGGGGACCGGGGCCGGCGGGGTGCAGGGGTCAGGTCGTCTGCTTGGACTTCGGGTCGTCCCGGGCGTCGAGCTGGATCTCCTTCTCCGCGCGTGGGACGCCGGCCTTCAGCTCGATCGTGCGCTCGCGCTCGGAGTCGAGCTCGATCCCGATCAGCACCGCCAGGTTGGTGATCCACAGCCACACCAGGAAGATCACGACACCGGCGAGCGTGCCGTAGGTCTTGTTGTAGCTGCCGAAGTTCGCCACGTAGAAGGCGAACAGTGCCGAGGCCACGATCCAGACGAGCAGAGCGGCGGCCGATCCCACGGTGACGAACTTGAAGCCGCGGATCCGCACGTTCGGCGCCGAGTAGTACAGGACGGCGATCATGATCGCCACCAGCACCAGCATGACCGGCCACTTGGCGACGTCCCAGACGGTGGTCGCCGTGCTGCCCAGCCCCAGGGCCTTGCCGATCGCGTCGGTGACCGGCCCGGTGGCCACGACCGACAGCGCGATGACGGCGATGAACAGCACGCCGATGAGGGTCAGCAGCAGCTGCAGGGGCTTGAGCTTCCAGAACGGCCGGCCCTCGGGGGTCTCCCAGACGACGTTGGCCGCCCGGGTGAACGCGCCGACGTAGCCCGAGGCCGCCCACAGCGCGGTGGCCAGGCCCAGGACCAGCCCGAACCCTGCGGCGGACGGGCTGCCGGCCAGCTGGTCGATGACCTTGGAGAAGGTCTGCGCTGCCGTGCCGGGGGCGATCTGGTTGAGCAGGGTGGTGAGCGCCTGGGCGATCTGCTGCGGGTCGAAGACCAGGCCGACGATGGAGATCATCGCGATGATGGCCGGGAACATCGCCAGCACCAGGTAGTAGGTCAGGGCGGCGGCCCAGTCGGTCAGGTTGTCCTGGCTGATCTCCTTGACCAGACGCTTCAGCGTGCCGCCAGTGGTCGGCGTCTTGTCGGCACCGGCCGGGGCGTAGTCAGCGCGCTCCCGGCTGATCCTGTCGTCGTCGGGTGCGGTGTCCCGCACATCGCGGGCGACGTTGGGCTCTCGGCTGCCCTGCGGGGTCTCGCTGCGGTCACCCTCGTGGGGGGCGCGTGCGCTGGCTCGGGCCATCGGGGCCTCCGGGGGTCTCTACGCGGGCTGGTCCACCCCCGGGTTCCCCGGGAGAGCGGTCCCCACGCCTCAGGACGGCGGCATTCCGGTAACGCGCGTTTCCCATGGTGGGCAGGGGGATCGTGGCGACACGGGCCGGTTCGGTGCGTGGCTCCACCGTCGAGAGCGACGATCGTCACACACTGTTGGGGGGAGAACTCTCTCGGTACAGGGTTGACCGTCGGTCGAGGCGGGCAGGAAGTCTCCCGACGAGAGCCGCCGGCTTCCCCCGGCGGGCCCCGAGAGGAAACGTGGAGCGACAGATGGTGATGTGGCCGGCGCTGACCCTGCTCGGCTTCCTGGTGCTGACGGCCCTGGTGATCGCGATGGGCACCCAGTCCACGGCGCGCTACGAGGCCGAGAAGCGGGCGGCCACCCGCACCACTGCACCCGAGGCAGTCCGCGCGGCGGCGACGGCGACCGCCGTCCTCTGACGAAGGACCCGGTCCTCCTCACCCCTCGCACGCTCGGGGCGAGCCTCGGGACCGGGCCGTTCCAGCACCTCACCGAGCTCACGACGGCGGCCTTCCCGGAGGGCCGCCGTCGTCGTGTGTGCGGGACTAGAACCAGTCGTTGCGCATCTCCAGCACGGTGGTGTCCCGGGACGCCAGCAGCGCCAGCTGTGGGCCCACCTTGGGCAGCTCCCAGCGCTGGAAGTACCGCGCCGCCTGACGCTTGCCGTCGTAGAAGTCGCCGTCGCGGCCCTCGGCCGCCAACGCCTGCTCCAGCCACAGCCAGCCGACGACGACGTGCCC
>JAOPVN010000031.1 GCA_025966175.1 Modestobacter sp.
GGGGTCGGCGGCGTCCCGTTCCGGGCGGGGCTCGCGCGCGGCCCCGGCTGGGCGAGGACGCAGCGTGGCCGGCAGGCCCGCTCCCGTCGACGCGGCGCGGTGGGTCGCGGTGCCCGTCGTGTCATGGGTGGTGCGGTCGGTGTCGCTCACCGTGCCTCCTCGGGTCTGTCGCTGTCAGCATCCCCGCTGGTCGTCGAGGGGCAGCAGCGCGCGGAATGCGGGAGGCCTGGACCCGTGGGACGCTCCCCGAACAGATGATCACCAGTCGGACGGCGGACCGCACGCCGGCCGCTCGAAGGGGGGACCGCGTGGCCACCAACAAGGCCCGGGTCAAGAGCGTCGAGGAGTCGATCCGCGACACCGAGGAGCCCGAGCACCAGCTCAGGAAGAACCTCTCCGGCCTGGACCTGACGGTCTTCGGCGTCGGGGTGATCATCGGCACCGGCATCTTCGTGCTCACCGGCGTGGTGGCCAAGACGGCGGCCGGGCCGGCCGTCGCCATCTCGTTCGTGATCGCCGGGATCGTCTGCGGGCTGGCCGCGCTCTGCTACGCCGAGTTCGCCTCCACCGTCCCGGTGGCGGGATCGGCCTACACGTTCTCCTACGCCACCCTCGGCGAGCTGATCGCCTGGATCATCGGCTGGGACCTCGTCCTGGAACTCGCCCTGGGCGCGGCGACCGTGGCGGTCGGCTGGTCGGGGTACCTGAACCAGCTGCTGGGTGACCTGGGCATCCCGCTGCCCACCTCGATCGCCGGGGAGGAGGCAACGGTCAACATCCCGGCGATCGTCATCGTCGCGATCATGACCGGGGTGCTCATCCTGGGCATCAAGCTGTCCTCGCGGGTCACCTCGGTGATCGTGGCGATCAAGGTCGCCATCGTGCTGCTGGTGATCGTGGTCGGGATCTTCTACGTCAAGGCCTCGAACTACACGCCCTTCGTACCGCCGGCCCGGCCCAGCGAGACCGGCAGCGGGCTCACCGCGCCCCTCATCCAGACCCTCTTCGGCTTCGCGCCGAGCACCTTCGGTGTGGGCGGCATCCTCGCCGGCGCGGCCATCGTCTTCTTCGCCTTCATCGGCTTCGACATCGTGGCCACGGCCGCGGAGGAGACGAAGGACCCCAAGCGCGACCTGCCCCGGGGCATCCTCGGCTCGCTGGTGATCTGCACGGTGCTCTACGTCGCTGTCTCGCTGGTCGTGGTCGGCATGCAGAAGTACACCGACCTGTCGACCCAGGCGCCCCTGGCAGATGCCTTCCGCAGCGTCGGGTTGCCGTTCCTGTCCGGCGCCATCTCCGTCGGTGCACTCGCCGGCCTGACGTCGGTCGTCATGATCCTGATGCTGGGCCAGTCGCGGGTGCTGTTCGCGATGAGTCGGGACCACCTGCTGCCACCGGCGCTGGGCACGGTGCACCCGAAGTACGGCACGCCGTACAAGATCACCGTGATCACGGGTGTCGCGGTCGCGCTGCTGGCCGGGTTCGTGCCGCTCAACACGCTCGCCGAACTGGTGAACATCGGGACGCTGTTCGCGTTCGTGCTGGTGTCGGTCGGTGTCATCATCCTGCGCCGGACGCGCCCCGACCTGCCGCGGGCTTTCCGGGTGCCGCTGGTGCCTGTGCTGCCGATCGTCTCGGCGCTGGCCTGCATCTACCTGATGCTCAACCTGCCGGCCGAGACCTGGCTGCGGTTCGTGATCTGGATGGCCATCGGGATCGGCGTCTACTACGCCTACGGACGGCGTCACTCCCGCTTCTCCGCGCGCGGCGCGGCGGAGCGGGAGCAGGCCGGCAAGCTGCCCGGCGGGAGCTGAGCGCGTCTCACCCGTGGGGGTGAGCAGCTCCCGCCCACCCCTGCTGCGCCCGCTCCGCCGGGACGACCTGATCGGTGACACCCGTCCCCGGTCAGGAGATCCACCGTGCCGAGCGCCCTCCTCGACGCCCCTCGCGTCGTGCCCGCCGTGCCGAGCGCCGCTGCTGCGGTCGACCCGGCCCCGGTGCGGTCCGCCGCGCCCGCCGTCCCGACCGATGGACGTCGCCCGCCCCTGCCGGTGCCGGTGGTCGCCGCCGCGGCGCTCGCCGTCCTGGAGTCGCTGGGCCTGCTCGCCCTCGGGCTGACCAGCCTGGACGGCGTCTTCGGCACCGGCGTGCGCCCCTCCGGCCTGCTGGTGGCCGTCACGCTGCTGCTGCTCGCCGGCTGGGTGGTGCTGTGTGCCGGTGGCGGGGCCGGCCTCGTCGACGGGGCCGGCCGCACGCTGATGGTCGCGGTGGCCGTCGGCGAGATCGTGCTGCTGCTGGTCCTCGCGGGGATCGGCCTGCTCGGTGGCGACGGCGTCTGGCTGGTCGTGATGGGCCCACTGGGCGCGCTGCCGGTGCCCGCGCTGGCGCTGCTGGGGCTCGGCGTCCCGACCGGGAAGCTGCTGTTGGCCGGCGCGCCGTCCGCCCTCGCCTGGGTCGAGGCCGGTGGCCGGCCTCGGACCTCGCGCGCCGCGCCGGTCGTCGAGCACCGCGCGCTGCGCGGGATCACGGTGGCCTGCATCGGCCTCGCGCTGACCGGCGTCGCGCTCTTCGGTGGCCCGGCCGACACCGCGACCACGCCGAGCACCGCCGCCGTCGTCGACGCCCCCTGAATCGCCGTCGGCGGGTGCACCGCCGAATGGAGTGGACTGCGGTCACTACCCTCAGGCCGTGACAGATCGGCACATCCTCACCGCCGTCGCGTGGCCCTACGCCAACGGCCCGCGGCACATCGGCCACGTCTCCGGCTTCGGCGTCCCCTCCGACGTCTTCAGTCGCTACCACCGGATGGCCGGCGACGACGTGCTGATGGTGAGCGGCACCGACGAGCACGGGACGCCGATCACCGTCGCCGCCGACGCAGAGGGGGTCACCCCCCGGGAGATCGCCGACCGCAACAACCGGATCATCGTCAATGACCTGGCCAGCCTCGGGCTGAGCTATGACCTGTTCACCCGGACGACGACGGCCAACCACGCCGCGATCAGCCAGGAGATCTTCCTCGGGCTGCTGAAGAACGGCTACGTCTTCCCGCAGACGACGCTGGGCGCGATCAGCCCGTCGACCGGGCGCACACTGCCCGACCGCTACATCGAGGGCACCTGCCCGATCTGCGGCTACGACGGCGCGCGCGGCGACCAGTGCGACAACTGCGGCAACCAGCTCGATCCGGTCGACCTGATCAACCCGGTCAGCCGGATCAACGGCGAGACGCCGAAGTTCGTCGAGAGCGAGCACTACTTCCTGGACCTGCCGGCGTTCGCCCGGGCGCTGGGCGACTGGCTGGCCACCCGCAAGAGCTGGCGGCCCAACGTCCTGAACTTCAGCGTGAACCTCCTCGACGACCTCAAGCCGCGCAGCTACACCCGCGACATCGACTGGGGTGTGCGGGTGCCGCTGGAGGGCTGGATCGACCGGCCGGACAAGCGCATCTACGTCTGGTTCGACGCCGTCGTCGGCTACCTGTCGGCGTCCATCGAGTGGGCCCGCCGGTCCGGGGACCCCGAGGCCTGGCGGCAGTGGTGGCAGACGCCGGAGTCCGACGCCTACTACTTCATGGGCAAGGACAACATCGTCTTCCACTCCGAGATCTGGCCGGCCCAGCTGCTCGGGTACAACGGCGCGGGCGACAAGGGCGGCACCCCCGGATCGCTGGGCCGGCTCAACCTGCCGACCGAGGTCGTGTCGAGTGAGTTCCTGACCATGGAGGGGCGCAAGTTCTCCTCCTCGCGCAACGTGGTCATCTACGTCCGCGACTTCCTGGCCCGCTACGACCCCGACGCGCTGCGCTACTTCATCGCCGTCGCCGGCCCGGAGAACCAGGACACCGACTTCACCTGGGCGGAATTCCTGCGCCGCAACAACGACGAGCTGGTCGCCGGCTGGGGCAACCTGGTCAACCGGTCGGTGTCGATGGCGGCCAAGAACGTCGGCGCCGTGCCGACCCCGGGAGAGCTGACCGACGCCGACCGGGCGCTGCTGGCCACCACCTCGGGCGCCTTCGCGCCCATCGGTGACCTGCTCGCCCGCAACCGGCAGAAGGCGGCCGTGAACGAGGCGATGCGGGTGGTCGGCGAGGCGAACAAGTACCTGTCGGACCAGGCGCCGTGGAAGCTCAAGGAGGACCCGGCCCGCCGGGACACCGTGCTGCACACCGCGCTGCAGGCGATCAAGGACTG
>JAOPVN010000033.1 GCA_025966175.1 Modestobacter sp.
GCAAAGCAGTCGGCCTGGGTCTCGATCGCGATCGACGCCTGGAACGGGTAACCGACCCGGCCCTGCACCGCGTGCCCGAACTCGTGCGCCATGACCAGCGCCGGGATGAACCGGCCGTAGCCCTCGCTGCCGGCGGTGCCGAAGGCGAGCTCGTTCAGGAAGGACCGGTCGTACTGGATGGCGTCGCCGTTGAGGTACTCGCTGCCCGCGTCGCAGTAGAAGGCGTTGTCCTCGACGGCCTCCGGCGGCTCGCCGCACCCGATCTGGCCGTTGGGGTACTGCGCCGCATCCAGGTTGTGGGGGTCGACGGAGTAGTAGCCGCCGGCCAGGGGAGTGAACTCCTGGTCGAACGTGGGCCCGAACTGCTCGGTCCAGTAGGTGTTCAGGTCGGCGAGGGCGTTGCGGGCGATCCGGTCGATCTCGTCGTCGGCCGCCCCGACGATCGGGAAGGCCTCCGGCGCGACGTCCCCGGCCACGCCCGCGGCCGGAGAGCCGTTGCCCTCGATGAGCCGGACTGCGCAGCCGGTGAGCAGGGTCGAGACCAGCGCGGCGCCCACGACGGCACGGGTGAGCGCCCGGCGGGGCGAGGAGGACATGGGCTCCCGATCGGTCGGGCCGCCGGCACCGGCGGCAGCGTGCCCATCCTGCCGGACCCGGCCGGGACCGGCGACGGCCCCACCGGGCTGTCCACCACCGCCGGGCAGACGACAGGGGGCGGGGCCGCCTGGCCCCGCCCCGCTGTGATCGGTCAGCCCTGGGTGGGCGTCTGCACCTCGGCCGGTTCGAGCCCGGACCCCGGGCCCTCGGCCAGCCCCGACGCCTCGGCCGCCGCGGTGCGCGCGGCGTCGGCCGGCTCGCCGTCGTCCGGCAACTCCGGCTCCGGGCCCTCGTGCACGAACCAGACGGTGCCCAACGGCGGCGCCGTCAACGTCGCGGAGAACGGCTGCCCGTGCCAGGACTCGGCGACCGCGTCGATGCCGCCGAGGTTGCCGGTCCCCGAGCCGCCGTAGGTGTCGGCGTCGGTGTTGATCAGCTCGCGCCACCGACCGCCGCGGGGAAGGCCGACCCGGTACTCGCTGTGCGGCATCCCCGCGAAGTTGGACACGCAGGCGAGGACCTGGCCGTCCTTGCCGTAGCGCAGGAACGACAGCGTGTTGCCGCCGGCGTCGTTGGCGTCGATCCACTGGAACCCGGCCGGGTCGGTGTCCAGCGAGTACAGCGCCTCGGTCTCCTTGTACCGGGCGTTGAGGTCCCGCACCAGGTCCAGCACGCCGCGGTGCGCGGGGTCGTCGAGGTGCCACCAGTCCAGCGAGCGGCTCTCCGCCCACTCGGAGAGCTGGCCGAACTCCGAGCCCATGAACAGCAGCTGCTTGCCCGGGTGGGCCCACATGTAGGCCAGGTAGGCGCGCAGGTTGGCCAGCTGCTGCCACCGGTCACCGGGCATCTTCCGCAGCAGCGAGCCCTTGCCGTAGACGACCTCGTCGTGGCTGATCGGCAGGACGTAGTTCTCTGAGAAGGCGTAGACGAGGGAGAACGTCAGCTGGCTGTGGTGGAAGCTGCGGTACACCGGCTGCTTGGACATGTAGCCCAGCGAGTCGTGCATCCAGCCCATGTTCCACTTGAAGCCGAAGCCCAGGCCGCCGAGGTAGGTGGGCCGGGTGACGCCGGGCCACGCGGTCGACTCCTCGGCGATCGTCATCACGCCGGGGACCTCGCGGTAGACGGTCGCGTTCATCTCCTGCAGGAACGACACCGCGTCGAGGTTCTCCCGCCCGCCGTACTCGTTCGGCGTCCACTGCCCCTCGGCCCGGGAGTAGTCCAGGTACAGCATCGAGGCGACCGCGTCGACCCGGATGCCGTCGACGTGGAACTCCTGGGCCCAGAACAGTGCGTTCGCGACCAGGAAGTTGCGCACCTCGTTGCGGCCGAAGTCGAACACGTAGGTGCCCCAGTCCGGCTGCTCCCCGCGACGCGGGTCCGCGTGCTCGTAGAGCGGGGTGCCGTCGAAGCGGGCCAGCGCCCAGTCGTCCTTGGGGAAGTGCGCGGGCACCCAGTCGACGATGACGCCGATGCCGGCCTGGTGAGCCGTGTCGATGAGGTAGCGCAGGTCGTCGGGGGAGCCGAAGCGCGAGGTCGGGGCGTAGTAGGAGGTGACCTGGTAGCCCCAGGACCCGCCGAAGGGGTGCTCGGCCAGCGGCATGAACTCCAGGTGGGTGAACCCGGCGTCCTTGACGTAGGCGACCAGCTCGTCGGCCATCTGGCGGTAGGACAGCCCCTCCCGCCAGGAGCCGGCGTGCACCTCGTAGACGCTCATCGGACGCTCGTGCCAGCGGCCCTCGGCGCGCTGGGCCAGCCATTCGTCGTCGCGCCACTCGTGGGCGGAGACGGAGACCACCGAGGCGTTGGCCGGCGGCACCTCGGTGGCGAGCGCCATCGGGTCGCTCTTCACCCGCCACTGACCGTCGGCGCCGAGCACGTGGAACCGGTACCGGGTGCCGACCTGGGCGCCGGGCACGAAGATCTCCCAGACACCGGAGGAGCCCAGTGACCGCATCGGGTAGGCGCGGGCCTCCCAGTAGTCGAAGTCGCCGGTGACCTTCACGCCGCGGGCGTTGGGGGCCCAGACGGCGAACGAGACACCGTCGACGCGGCCACCCGGGGTGTCGTAGCCGCGCACGTGCGCGCCGAGCACGGTCCACAGCTTCTCGTGCCGGCCCTCCCGGATGAGGTGCTGGTCGATCTCGCCGAGGGTCGGCAGCCAGCGGTACGGGTCGTCGACGAGGTAGGTGTTCTCACCCCCCGCGCCGTCGGGGTAGACGACCTCGATCCGGTAGTCACCGGGCTGCTGGGGGAGCCGGGCCTCGAAGACGCCGCCGCGGTACACCTGGCGCGCCTCGTAGCGCGTGCCGTCCTGGTCGATGACCGCGACCCATCGCGCGTCGGGCCGCAGCGTGCGGACCGCCCAGCCCTCCGACAACTTGTGCGCGCCGAGGACGCCGTGGGGGTCGTAGGACCAGCCGTCGACGACGGCGGCCAGCGCCTCCTCGGACACGGCGGGGCCGGACGGGGTGGCCTCGGCGGGTACTGAGGTGCTCACGGGTGCCTCGCCCTCCGGCAGCGACCCGACCAGCTCGGCGGCGGCGGGCTCGGGTGCCTGCTCCGGCGCGGGCGGCAGGTCGGGGACCTCGCTGGTGACCAGGTCGGCGGTGGTGATCTCGGCCCCGGTCACCTCGCCCGGGACCTCGCCCGGCCCCTGCGCGGCCTCCAGGGTCGGGTCACCGGTGCCCGGTCCGTCGGTCGGGACCGTGTCCCGGGCCAGTTCGGCGCCCGGCTCGGAGGCCGTCTCGGCCGGGGAGCTCCCCCCGGTGCCGGCGTGCTGACCGTCGGCCGGGGCCTGCGGGGTGTTGGGCTCGGCCGGGTCCGGGCTCGGCGGCTCGGGCTGCGGGGCGGACGGCGCCGTCGGGTTGCCCGGTTCGGCGATCGGCGCAGGGGCCACCACCGGTGCAGCGGTGACCTTCGTGGCGGACTTGCGGGGGGCCCGCTTGGCCGGCGCGGCGGTCTCCCCGGCGGCCGGGGTGGCCTTCTTCGCCGCACGCTTGGTGGTCTTCTTCGCGGCGGCGGCGGCGGCGGGCGCGGCCTCCGCGGTCTCCACGGTGGCGGAGGGGGTGGGGTCGGCGGCGATGCTCATCTGTCCGCCGTCGGCGTCGGCGGTGGCCGCGGCGGCCTTCTTCGCCGTCTTCTTCGCCGGTGTCCCGGCGGGCGCCTCGGCGGCCGCCTTCTTCGCCGGCGCCTTCTTGGCGGCGGCCTTGCGGGTCGCCTTCTTGGCCGGGGCGGGCTCGGCTGCGGTGGCGGCCTGCACCGCCTCGGTCTTCTCCTCGACCCGGCGCATGAGCTCTGCCTTGTCGGCGGGCTCAGCGGCGGTGTCGGTCCCCGGTGGCTGGGTGTCGTCGATCGTCATGGGGGGTCCCTCCAGGTCCTCTGGGTCGTCCGGTCTGGCCCCTCTGCAGGGTCCCGTCGCGAGCTTGCGAGTGATGGGGGGCAGAGGGGTCCTTGTTCAGTCGCCGGAGGTCA
Source organism: Modestobacter sp. (assembly GCA_025966175.1). Classification (GTDB taxonomy): domain Bacteria; phylum Actinomycetota; class Actinomycetes; order Mycobacteriales; family Geodermatophilaceae; genus Modestobacter. The sequence goes on from JAOPVN010000033.1 coordinate 4,072, forward strand.
ACCGGGACAACGAACTGAGCGGGATCATCAACCAGTGCGGCCGGTTGCGCGCCTCGTAGACGCATTCGTAGACCGCCTTGTCGGCCTCGAAGGCCCGCAACAGCGCGGATTCGCTCGACAGTGTGACGTCTCCTGCGGCGGCGGAGTAGCCCTCGCAGAAGGCGGTGCGGTTGCGTTCGGCCCACTCGTGCGCGCGGTAGACGCGCTGCGGGTCATCGGGCTGCTCCACGAGCATGTGCCGGGCGGCGTAGTCGAAGGAGCGGAGCATCCCCGCGACGTCGCGCAGCGGGGTGTCCAGCTCCCGGCGGGCGGCCAACGGTCGAGCCGGCTCGCCCTCGAAGTCCAGCAGGATCCACCCGGTGGTGGTGCGCAGCACCTGGCCCAGGTGCAGGTCACCGTGCACCCGCTGGCGGACGACCAGCTCGGTGGTGTCGGCGACGGCGGCGTACAGCGCGCGCAGCGCGTCGACGTGCTCGGCGAGGTCCGGGACGATGGCGAGTGCCACGTCGAGCCGGTCGGCCATCTGGGTCGCCACCGTGGCGTACCAGTCGCGGTCGGCGGTCTCGGTGGGCAGCACCCGGGCGAGGTCGGCGTGCACCGAGGCGGTCGCCTCGCCGAGACGCTCGCTCTCCCCGGCGAAGTCGCCGCCCACCTCGTCGGCGTGCAGGTCGCCCTCGGCGTACAGGTCGCGGACGCTGGAGGTGGCCAGCCGCCAGCCGTCGCTGGCGTTGGGCACGAAGGCCTGCAGCATCGCCACGGTGGCCGGCGCGTTCGCCGGGTCCGGGTCGTCGATCTCGATGTGCCCCAGCAGCGGCGCGATGTGCTTGTTGTCCGCCCGCCGCAGGGCGTCGTGGATCTCGACGTCCGGGTTGAGCCCGGGCTCCAGCCGGCGGAACAGCTTGAGGATCGCCGTCTCGCCGTAGACCAGCGAGGTGTTGCTCTGCTCGGTGGAGATCACGTCGCCGGGCACACCCTCGGGGATGTAGGCGACCCCGGCCGGATGGAAGTGCATCGGGCCGACCGTCGAGGCGGCCACCAGGTGGGTGAGCCAGGGGACGGTCGCGTCCCGGTCGCGCATGGCGTCGTAGGCGTAGTTCTCGCCCTGGGACCCGGGTACCGCGCCCACGAACGCCGAGGAGAGCTCCTCGGCGGGGGCGTTCCGCCAGGACAGCGGGACCAGGTAGGTCTCGCTGACCCCGTCGGTGTAATCGACCCGCACCCGGTGCACCGACAGCGCGGGGTCGGACTGGTCCAGGAAGAAGCCGTCCTCGGAGACCGACGCCCACTCCCGGCCCTTGCCGCCGAACCACCGCTGCCCTGGCATCCAGTCGGCCAGCATGTCGGTCAACGCACTCACTTGGTCTCCTCGCTGGCGCTCGTCGTCCGCGTTCGCGGCGGCACTGCTGTGCCTTTGGATGAGCTCGCGAGCTCGCTCATCACGCTTCTCCGTGGGTCGTCGTCGTGGTGGGGGCCTCGGTGCCGAGGCCCCCACTGCCGGCGGGGGCGTCGGTCGCGCCCACCACCCCGGCGTCGAGCAGGGACTGGGCCACGCTGCTGCTGACCGTCGTCTCCCAGCCCTCCTCCTCCTCGGCCGCCGGCGCGGCCGGCTTCGACAGCTCGAACCAGTAGAAGCCGTGCCCGCCGAGCGTGAGCATGTACGGGAGGACGCCGATCTGGGGGAACTGCACTCGCCCGGTCAGCTCGATCGGCGTGTATCCCTCGAACCGGCGCAGGTCCAGCTCGACCGGCAGCGGGAACCGCGACAGGTTGTTGACGCAGAGCACGAGGTCGTCGCCGAACTCCCGCACGAAGGACAGCACCGTGGGGTTCCGCGAGCCGATCTCGGCGTAGCCGCCGACGCCGAAGGTCGGGTGCTGCTTGCGCACGGAGATCATGGTGCGGATCCAATGCAGCATCGAGTTGGAGTTGCGCAGCTGCGCCTCGACGTTGGTCACCTGGAACCCGTACACCGGGTCGGCGACCAGGGGCAGGTGCATGCGCTGCGGGTCCGCGGTGGAGAAGCCGCCGTTGCGGTCCGGCGTCCACTGCATCGGCGTGCGGACGCCGTCCCGGTCACCCAGCCAGATGTTGTCGCCCATGCCGATCTCGTCGCCGTAGTACATGACCGGCGAGCCCGGCAGTGACAGCAGCAACGCGGTGAACAGCTCGAGGGTGTCGATGTCGTTGTCCAGCAGCGGGGCCAGCCGCCGGCGGATGCCGATGTTGGCCTTCATCCGGGGGTCCTTGGCGTACTCCCCCCACATGTAGTCCCGCTCCTCGTCGGTGACCATCTCCAGGGTCAGCTCGTCGTGGTTGCGCAGGAAGACGCCCCACTGGCAGTTCTGCGGGATGTCCGGCGTCTGCGCCATGATCTCCGAGATCGGGAAGCGCTGTTCCCGCCGCACGGCCATGAACAGGCGCGGCATCACCGGGAAGTGGAACGCCATCTGGCACTCGTCGCCGTCCTCGCCGAAGTACTCCACGACGTCGGCCGGCCACTGGTTCGCCTCGCACAGCAGCACCCGGTCGGGGTACTCGGCGTCGACGACCTTGCGCACCTTCTTCAGGAACTCGTGGGTGCGGGGGAGGTTCTCGCAGTTGGTCCCCTCCTCCTCGAACAGGTAGGGGACGGCGTCGAGCCGGAAGCCGTCGATGCCCAGGTCCAGCCAGAAGCGCAGGGCGTCGATGATCGCCTCCTGCACCTTCGGGTTCTCGAAGTTCAGGTCGGGCTGGTGGCTGAAGAACCGGTGCCAGAAGTACTGCTTGCGCACCGGGTCGAACGTCCAGTTCGAGCTCTCGGTGTCGACGAAGATGATCCGCGCGTCGGCGTAGCCGGTGTCGTCGTCCGCCCACACGTAGAAGTCACCGTAGGGGCCGTCGGGGTCGCTGCGGCTGGCCTGGAACCAGGGGTGCTGGTCCGAGGTGTGGTTCATGACGAAGTCGATGATCATGCGCATGCCGCGCGAGTGGCTCTCGGCGATGAGGTCCTTGAAGTCCTGGATGTCGCCGAACTCGGGGAGCACCGCGGTGTAGTCGCTGACGTCGTAGCCGCCGTCGCGCAGCGGGGAGGCGAAGAACGGCGGCAGCCAGAGGCAGTCGACGCCGAGCCACTGCAGGTAGTCCAGCTTGCCGATCATGCCGCGCAGGTCGCCGATGCCGTCGGCGTTGCTGTCGGCGAAGCCGCGGACGAGCACCTCGTAGAAGACGGCGCGCTTGAACCACTCGGGATCGGTGCCGGGAGCGGGCAGCCCCGACTGCTCGCCCGCGCCGGGGGTCGACTGTGCGGGGACGGGGAGGGTCATGGGAGGGGGGTCCTCGTTCGTTTCGCTGGGGTGGCGGATCGGGGCCGCGAGGGCGCCGGCCGGCGGCTCCGCCGGCGCCGTCGCGACGGCGGGATGAGGACGGTGGGTCAGGTGCAGGTCAGCCGGGCGGGATCGGGGTGGGCCGGCTGCGGTGCACGGTGAGCACGTGCGCCGGCTCCCGGTGGGGGTCCAGCTCGACGTAGTTCTGCTGGCCCCAGTCGTAGTGGGCGCCGGTGATCTCGTCGGTGACGGCGAACCGGTCCGACCAGTCCAGCCCCAGCGCCGGCATGTCCAGCGACGTCGTCCCGATCTGGGTGGAGTTGCTGTTCACCGACACCACCACGAGCACCGCGTCGTCGGAACCGGGGTCGGTCTTGGAGAAGCACAGCAGGTTCGGGTTGTCGACCGGGTGGAACCGCAGGGTGCGCAGCTGCTGGAGGGCCGGGTGGGCCCGGCGGATCTCGTTGAGCCGTCGCAGGTACGGCGCCAGGGTACGGCCCGAGGCCTCCGCGGCGGCCCAGTCGCGGGGCCGCAGCTGGAACTTCTCGGTGTCCAGGTACTCCTCGCTGCCCGGGCGCAGCCCGACGTGCTCGAACAGCTCGTATCCGGAGTAGACGCCCCAGGTCGGGCTCATCATCGAGGCGAGCACCGCGCGGATCTTGAACATCGGCGGGCCGCCGACCTGCAGCGACTCGTGCAGGATGTCCGGGGTGTTCACGAAGAAGTTGGGCCGCATGTAGTGCGCGTGCTCGGCCAGTTCGCGGCCGTACTCGGCCAGCTCCCAGGCCTCGGTGCGCCAGGTGAAGTACGTGTAGGACTGGGTGAATCCGATCTTGGCCAGCTGGTGCATCATCGCCGGCCGGGTGAACGCCTCGGCGAGGAAGAGCACGTCCGGATCGGTCTTCTTGATCTCCCAGATGATCCAGTGCCAGAAGTTCAGCGGCTTGGTGTGCGGGTTGTCGACCCGGAAGATTCGCACCCCGGCGGCCATCCAGTGCCGCACCACCCGCAGCACCTCGGCGTAGAGGCCCTCCGGGTCGTTGTCGAAGTTGAGCGGGTAGATGTCCTGGTACTTCTTCGGCGGGTTCTCCGCATAGGCGATCGTGCCGTCGGGCTTGGTGGTGAACCACTCGGGGTGCGCCGTCACCCAGGGGTGGTCCGGCGTGGCCTGCAGAGCGAGGTCGAGCGCGACCTCCATGCCGAGCTCGCCGGCGTGCCAGACGAAGTCCTGGAAGTCCTGCAGGCTGCCCAGCTGCGGGTGGACGGCGTCGTGGCCGCCCTCCTCGCTGCCGATCGCCCACGGGGAGCCGACGTCGTCCGGCTGGGCGACCAGGGTGTTGTTCTTGCCCTTGCGGTTGGTGTGCCCGATCGGGTGGATCGGCGGCAGGTAGACGACATCGAAGCCCATCTCGGCGATCGCCGGCAGCCGCTCGGCGGCCTGGGCGAACGTGCCGTGGGTGGGGGTGCCACCGACGACCGGCCCCTCGGAGCGGGGGAAGAACTCGTACCAGGAGCCGTAGAGGGCGCGCGGCCGGTCGACCCACAGCTCGTAGACCGGTGAGCCGGTGACCAGGCGGCGAACCGGGTGCGCGGCGAGGACCCGCTGCAGGGACGGGGACAGGGCCGGAGCGATCCGGGCGGTGAGCTCCAGGCTCTCGTCGCGCAGCGCGGCGGCCGCCGCCTTGAGCGCGTCGCGGTGCTCGTCGGGGGCGGAGGTGGCGACCTCCTCCATCAGCCGGGCGCCGGCCTCCAGGTCATTGGCCAGCTCCTCGGCGCCCTGGCCGGCCTCGACCTTGACCTCGACGTCGTGGTGCCAGGTGCTCAGCGGGTCGTCCCACGCCTCCACCTGGTAGGTCCACAGCCCCTCGCGGTCGGGGACCACGGTCGTCGTCCAGCGGTCGGGCTCGGGGCCGAACGGCGTCATCCGGTGCTGCAGCGGCCGAGGGGTCTGCCCGCCCGGCTCCGCCGGCGGGGTGAACACCACGGTGGCGGCCACGGCGTCGTGGCCCTCGCGGAACACGGTGGCGGTGATCGGCAGGTGCTCGCCGACCACGGCACGGGTCGAGAACGACCCGCAGGACACGACGGGGGCGACATCGGTGATGCCGAGGCGGAGGTCAGGGCGGCCAGTCATCGCGGCAACGCTATCCAGATCCCCAGCCGCGCACACGTCGACGGTGCTCGCCCTCAGTCGGGAGGGGGAGGGGGAGGATGCCGGCGGACACCCGGATACCGGTCCGGGGCAGTGGGAGAGGTCGGCCGGGGTGGTCCGGGAGCGGCCTCGTCCGACCCGGTGCGAGGGCCCCGTGGCGGTTAGGGTCCGGGAGGTGCGAGCCCTCCGTCGACTGACCGTCCGAGCCTCCCTCCCGGAGGCGCTGATGCCGCTCTCGCAGCTGGTCACCAACCTGCGCTGGTCCTGGCACCCGGAGACCCGTGACCTCTTCGAGGCGCTGGACCCCGAGCTCTGGGAGGCCTGCGGGGGTGACCCGGTCAGGGTCCTCGGCGCGGTCTCCGCCGAGCGGCTGGCCACGTTGGCAGACGACCCGACGTTCCTGCAGCGGTTGAAGACGGTCGCCGAGGACCTGCGGAACTACCTCGACGCCCCGCACTGGTACCAGTCGCTGGGGGAGGAGGCGCCGGCCACCATCGCCTACTTCTCGGCCGAGTTCGGCGTCACCGAGGTGCTGCCGCAGTACTCCGGGGGTCTGGGGATCCTCGCCGGCGACCACCTCAAGGCGGCCTCGGACCTCGGCGTCCCACTGATCGGCGTGGGGCTGCTCTACCGGTCCGGCTACTTCTCCCAGAGCCTGTCGGCCGACGGCTGGCAGCTGGAGCACTACCCGGCGCTGGACCCGCACGGGCTGCCGCTGAAGTTGGTGCGCGACGCCGACCGCAACGCCGTGCTGATCTCCGTCCCGCTGCCCGAGGGCCGCACGCTGTACGCCCACGTCTACCGCGCGCAGGTCGGCCGGGTCGCGCTGCTGCTGCTGGACAGCGACATCGAGGAGAACGCACCCGCCGAGCGCGGGGTCACCGACCGGCTCTACGGCGGGGGCGAGGACCACCGGCTGCGCCAGGAGATGCTGCTGGGCATCGGGGGCGTCCGTGCGCTGCGGGCCTACTGCTCGCTGACCGGCACCCCGCAGCCGGAGGTCTTCCACGCCAACGAGGGGCACGCGGGATTCCAGGGCGTCGAACGGATCCGCGAGCTGACCGAGTCCCACGGCCTGTCCTTCGCCGCGGCGTTGCAGGCCGTGCGCGGCGGCACGGTGTTCACCACCCACACCCCGGTGCCGGCGGGCATCGACCGCTTCCCCAAGGCGCTGATCGAGCGGTACTTCGCCGGCTTCGGCGTCCCGGTCGACCAGCTCCTGCCGCTGGGTGCGGAGGAGGACCCGAGCAAGTTCAACATGGCCTACATGGGGCTGCGGCTGGGCCAGCGCGCCAACGGGGTGAGCGAGCTGCACGGGCACGTCAGCCGGGAGATGTTCGGCGCCCTGTGGCCCGGCTTCGACGCCGACGACGTGCCGATCGGCTCGATCACCAACGGCGTGCACGCGCCCACCTGGACCGCGCGCGAGCTGCTCGAGCTGGGCACCCAGACCACCAGCCAGGGCGACCCGGTCTCCGTCCACGACACCGTGCACTTCGACGGCGTCGACCGGATCGGCTCGGGTGAGCTGTGGGCCACCCGCCGGCTGCTGCGCGCCCGGCTGGTCGAGGAGGTCCGCCGGCGGGTGCGTGCCACCGCGCTGTCCCGGGGCGCGGCCGAGGCCGAGCTCGGCTGGACCGAGACCGCCTTCGACCCCGACGTCCTGACGATCGGCTTCGCCCGGCGGGTGCCGTCCTACAAGCGGCTGACCCTCATGCTCCGGGACCCGGCCCGGCTCAAGGCGCTCCTGCTGGACGAGGAACGCCCGATCCAGCTGGTCATCGCCGGCAAGAGCCACCCGGCCGACGACGGCGGCAAGCAGCTGATCCAGCAGATGGTGAAGTTCGCCGACGACCCCGAGATCCGCCACCGGATCGCCTTCCTGCCCAACTACGACATCGGCATGGCCCGCTATCTGTACTGGGGCTGCGACGTCTGGCTGAACAACCCGCTGCGGCCCCTGGAGGCGTGCGGGACGTCGGGGATGAAGTCCGCGCTCAACGGCGGGCTGAACCTGTCGATCCGCGACGGCTGGTGGGACGAGTGGTTCGACGGTCAGAACGGCTGGGCGATCCCGACCGCGGACGGCGTGCACGACCACGACCGGCGCGACGAGGTGGAGGCGCAGGCCATCTACGAGCTGCTCGACCGCCAGGTGCTGCCCCGGTTCTACGAGGTCGACGGCGACGGCGTCCCGACCCGCTGGGTGGAGATGATCCGGGCCACGCTGCGCGAGACGGGGCCGAAGGTGCTCGCCACCCGGATGGTGCGGGACTACGTGGAGCGGCTGTACGTGCCCGCGGCCGGCGCGGCCCGCGCCATGGCGGCCGGCGGCTACGGGACGGCCCGCAGCGAGGCGGCATGGCGGGCGCACCTGCTGGAGAACTGGCAGGGCGTGCGGGTGGCGCACGTGGAGGCGACCGGGGTGGGGGAGACCCCGGAGATCGGCGGCGGGATCGACCTGCGGGCCGAGGTGGAGATCCCCGGGCTGTCGCCGGCCGACGTCCTCGTCGAGGCCGCGTTCGGCCGGGTGGACGACGCCGACGGGCTGCACCAGGTGACCACCGTGCCGATGGCGCACGAGAGCACCGACGGTTCCCGGCACTGGTTCACCGCCACCGTGCCGCTCACCCGGACCGGGGCGTTCGGCTACACGGTCCGGGTGCTGCCGCACTCGGTGAACCTCGCCGTCCCCGCCGAGCTGGGTGTAGTGGTCAATGCCTGATCCCGTGACGGCTCGCCGCCGGTGCCGGTGACTCACCGCTGCCGCCCGACCGCAGTGAGTCGCGATTCGGCTGCGACGCGTGTGACCCCTGGTACAGGTCGTGCGCAACAGGCCCATGTCACGGCGTGCCACGCCCCGCGGAGCCGCCAGATCCGGTGATCGCTCATTAGGCTGGCGGTCATGCCCGACCGCTGCGAGGTGCTCCCCGGAGACTCTGTCGTCGCCCGACGTGCTGGCGGCCTGCTGTGGGTGGACGCCCCCGGGTCGCCGGCGCTGGTGGCTGCGCTGCACGCCTGCCTGGGGGTCGCCGGCCCCGGCGCCGACCGCGTGCTCGCGGCCGTCGCCAGCCAGGTGTCCCGGCTCGCCGACGGCCCGGCGTCCTTCGCCCTGGTGCTCGCCGACACCAGCGGTGGCGCGGGCCAGGGCGTCGCGCTCTGGTCCGGCAAGGGCCAGCCTGCCGTGGACGGCGTCCCGGTGTCCGGGTCCGCCGTCGACAACTGCACCCTGGCCGCCGGCTTCTCCCTCGGCCAGACCCTCTACGTGGGCCCCGGCCAGCCCGCCGCCGCCATGCCCCCCGGTGTCGCACTGGACCTGGTGGAGGGCACCGTGCCCGGCTCGGGCGCACTGCTCCAGCTGGCCGCCGCCGCCGCTCCCTCGGTCGCCGTCCCGCCGGCCACGTCGCTGCCCAGCGGTGAGTCCTTCGCCGCCGGCTCCGACGCCGGCTTCGGCAACTCCGGGCGGATCTCCTCCCAGCCGGTCGGCCAGGGCGGCGAGCAGACCGCCTTCTGGCGGCCGGAGCCGCCGACGGCCCCGGTGCTGCGCTTCGACGACGGCATGGTCGTCACCGTCGACGAGGACCTGGTGCTCGGTCGCCGTCCCGACGGCCACGACCTGGTGACCGGCGGCAACGCCCGCCCGGTGCCGATCGCCGACACCCAGAACGTGCTCTCCTCCGCGCACGCCGCCATCCAGCGGGCCGGCCGGGAGGTCTCGCTGACCGACCTGGGCTCGCTCAACGGCACCCACGTCGCCGGCCCCGAGGCCACCGAGTGGACCCAGCTGGAGCCGGGTGTGCCGCACCCGCTCGCCGACGGCGACCGGCTGCTGCTCGGCTGGACCGTCATCACCTTCGAGCAGGCCCCCGAGTGACCGGCCGGGGTGCCCCCGCCGTACCCGCCTGACGTCCACGGCCCCGTTCCCTGCTCGGGAACGGGGCCGTGTCGTGTCCTCGGGAGCTGACCACGAGGGCTCGTGCCGAGTGGGGCCCGGAGGGTCCCGCGCAGGCCGGCCGCGCTGCAGGGGCCCGCGCCGAGCTCGCGAGGGGTGGGGGGCAGCGTGGTCCTTCAGGGCTCCTGGCCGCGGTGCGGTCCGGAGGACCGCGTCAGGGGGTGCGGAGCACCCGCAGCGCCCAGACCGACCGGCCCGGCAGCTGCACCCCGCCCGGCGGCAGCACGGTCGGCCGCGGCGGGATGCCGGTGGGGTACTCGGTGGCCAGCACCAGCTCGTAGCCGTCGCCCCACGGCGCGCCGGGCAGGACGACGTCCACCGGCTCGGCGCCGGAGTGCAGCCAGATCAGCCAGGAGTCGCCGACGACCGGCAGCCCCCGCTCGTCCCGGTGGCGCAGCCCGCGCCCGTCCAGGTACATGCCGATCGTCTGCAGCCCGGTGTCGAACCAGTCCCGGTTGGTGAGCTGCTCACCGTTCGGGGCGAACCAGGCGAGGTCCCGGGTCCTCCCGGTGCCGGGGAGCTCGGTGCCGGGGATCTCGCTGCCCTCGAAGAACGCCTCCTGGCGCAGCGCCGGCGAGCTGCGGCGCAGGGCGACCGCGTGCGAGACGAAGGTCCACAGGTCGGCGTCGATCGCGCCCCAGTCCAGCCAGGACAGCTCGTTGTCCTGGCAGTAGGCGTTGTTGTTGCCGCGCTGGGTGCGCCCCAGCTCGTCACCGGCGGTCAGCATCGGGACGCCCGTGGACAGCAGCAACGTGGCCAGGTGGTTGCGCACCTGGCGGGCGCGCAGCTCGATGACCGCGGGGTCGTCGGTGGGGCCCTCCACACCGCCGTTCCAGTTGCGGTTGTGCTTCTCGCCGTCGTTGTTGTGCTCGCCGTTGGCCTCGTTGCGCTTGCGCTCGTAGGAGACCAGGTCGGCCAGGGGGAAGCCGTCGTGGGCGGTCACGAAGTTGACCGACGCGAACGGCCGCCGACCGTCGGAGCGGTACAGGTCCGAGGAGCCGGTGAGCCGGTAGGCCAGGTCCCGGACGCCCACCCGGGCACCGGACCACACGTCGCGCACGGTGTCCCGGTACTTGCCGTTCCACTCCGTCCACGGCGGGGGGAAGTTGCCCACCTGGTAGCCGCCCTCACCGACGTCCCACGGCTCGGCGATCAGCTTCACCGAGCTGACCACGGGGTCCTGGTGGACGACGTCGAAGAACGCCGACAGCCGGTCCACGTCGTGCATCGACCGGGCCAGCGCGGAGGCCAGGTCGAAGCGGAACCCGTCGACGTGCATCTCGGTGACCCAGTAGCGCAGCGAGTCCATCAGCAGCGCCAGCACCGGCGGGCGCCGCACGTCCAGGGTGTTCCCGCAGCCGGTGTAGTCGGTGTAGCGGGACCGGTCCTCGCTGCCGAGCCGGTAGTAGCCGCCGTTGTCGATGCCCTTGAAGGACAGCGTCGGGCCGGTGTGGTCGCCCTCGGCGGTGTGGTTGTAGACGACGTCCAGGATCACCTCGATGCCGGCCGCGTGCAGCGCCTTGACCATCGCCTTGAACTCGGTCACCTGCCCGCCGCGGGAGCCGACCGAGCTGTAGGCGCCGTGCGGGGCGAAGTAGCCCAGCGTGTTGTAGCCCCAGTAGTTGGTCAGGCCGCGGCGCAGCAGGTGCGGCTCGCTGACGAAGTGGTGCACCGGCAGCAGCTCGGCGGCGGTGACGCCGAGGGAGAGCAGGTGCTCGACGAAGGCCGGGTGGGCCAGCCCCGCGTAGGTGCCGCGCAACGCCGGCGGGACGTCGGGATGGCGCATCGTCGCGCCCTTGACGTGCACCTCGTAGATGACGGTGTCCGACCACGGGGTGTTCAGCAGCGTGTCCCCGCTCCACGGGAACGAGTCGTGGATGACCACCCCGCGGGGCACGAACGGCGCGGAGTCGGCCGGGTCGGGCAACGCCGGGTCCCGCCGGTCGTGGCCGAAGAGCGCGTCGTCGAGCACCAGGTCGCCGTCGACCGCCCGGGCGTAGGGGTCCAGCAGCAGCTTCGCGGGGTTGTAGCGGGCGCCCGAGGCGGGGTCGTGCGGCCCGTGCACCCGGTAGCCGTAGCGCTGGCCGGGGCCGATGCCGGGCAGCCGGCCGTGCCAGACCTGGTGCGTGGTCTCCTGCAGTCGGTGTCGGTGCTCGGTGCCGTCGGGGTCGAACAGGCACAGGTCGACGGCGGAGGCGCCGGCCGACCAGAGCGCGAAGTTGGTCCCCGTGCCGTCCCAGTGGGCCCCCAGCGGTGCCGCGTGCCCGGGCCACACCTCCACGGCCCGCCCGCTCCTCGATGCGTTCACGCCTCCTCCTCGCGGGTGCTCGTCGGCCGCGTTGCCGGCGTTGCTGGATCGATGGGTGCGCTCGCGAGCTGGCTCACCCGGGCATCGTGCCCGACCGACGGCGCGCCGTCCGCGCGGCCCGCTGCTCGCGAGCGGGGGTGGGTTGGTTGGATGGCGTCCGTGTGGACAGAGCCGGTCGTCGAGATCCAGGGTGTGGACGTCGTCCGTGGCGAGGCGCATCTGGTGCGCGGGGTCGACTGGACGGTCCGGCCCGACGAGCGGTGGGTGCTCCTGGGGCCCAACGGGGCGGGCAAGACGACGCTGCTGCAACTGGCCGGCGCGCAGCTGCACCCCAGCCGGGGTGAGGTCCGGATCCTGGGGGAGACCCTCGGCGCGGTCGACGTCTTCGAGCTGCGGCCCCGGATCGGCCTGACCAGCGCTGCCCTGGCCCAGCGGATCAGCCCGAGCGAGCGGGTCGGCGACATCGTGGTCAGCGCCGGGTACGCCGTCGTGGGCCGGTGGCGGGAGCGCTACGACGTCCACGACCTCACCCGCGCGGCGCTGCTCATGCAGCAGTGGGGCGTGGCCCGGATGGCCCACCGGCCGTTCGGCACGCTGTCGGAGGGTGAGCGCAAGCGCACCCAGATCGCCCGCGCGCTCATGACCGACCCCGAGCTGCTGCTGCTCGACGAGCCCGGCGCCGGGCTGGACCTGGGCGGCCGGGAGGACCTGGTCACCCGGCTGGCCGACCTGGCCCGCGACCCGCTCGCGCCGGCCCAGGTGCTGGTCACCCACCACGTCGAGGAGATCCCGCCGGCCTACACCCACGCGCTGCTCCTGCGCGGCGGCGAGGTGGTCGCCGCCGGTCCCACCGAGGAGGTGCTGACCGCCCCGCTGCTGTCCGACGCGTTCGGGCTGCCGCTGGAGGTCCAGCGGAAGCGCGGCCGCTACGCGGCCCGGCGCGCCGGCTGAGACCGCGGGGAGCGACCACGGGAGTGGCAGGGCGGCTGTCCCGACCGGGCTGGCCGGTGGTGCTGCTGGCCATCGGCGTGGTGGTGCAGCTGGCCCCGATCCTGCTGCTGCCGATGGTGCTCACCCAGGACGGCCCGGCGCACGTCGACGGCGCCTGGGTCCTGCTGCACCACGGTGACGACGACGCCGTCGGCGCCGCGCTGCGGACGAACTACACCGTGGACCTCAGCCCGGTGCCGAACCTGCTCACCACGCTGCTGCTGGCCGGGCTGCTGAGCGTCCTGGGGCCGGACGCCGCGGAGAAGGTCGTGGTCGCCGGCTTCGTGCTGCTGCTGGTGGCCGGGCTTCGCTTCGCGTTGCGGGGCGTGGACCGCCGGGCCGGCTGGCTCGCCGTGGCGGCGCTGCCGCTGGCCGGCGGGCAGCTGGTCGCCTACGGCTTCTACAACTTCTGCTGGGGCGTGGCCCTGGCGCTGTTCGTCGTGGGGGTGGCGTTGCGCCGCCGCGAGGGCTGGGACGTCCGGCGCACCGTGGCCGTCGGCCTGCTGCTGGCGCTCACCTGGTCGGCGCACCTGCTGCCGTGGGTGGGCGCGGTCCTCCTCGTCGGTGGGCTGGCGGCCGGCCGGTGGGTCGTCGCCGTCCGCACGGGTGCCCGGCCGTGGCCGGCGGCGGCCGGCCACCTGCTGCCGCCGTTCCTGGCCGTGCTGCCCGGTGTGGCACTCACCGTCGCCTACCTGTCCCGGGGCGGTGGGACCCACGGTGTCGCGTCCGGGTGGAGCCCCGGCCGGTTGTGGCAGCTGGTGACCCTCTACCGGCCGCTCGTGGTGGGCAGCGGATGGGAGCTGGTGCCCTCGGTCGCCGTGGCGGTGGTGCTGGCCTGCCTGGCGGTGGCGGCGGTCCGCCGTCGCGGACCGGACCCGGTCCGGGCCCCGGAGGCGGGGGCGTTGATGGCCCGGGCCGACCGGGTCGTCCTGGGGACGGCGACCGTGCTCGCGGTGGCCGGCTTCCTCCTGACCCCCAGTCGGCTGGGCCCGGAGTACGGCTTCCTGTCCGACCGGCTGGCCTGGTTCCCGCCGCTGCTGCTGGTCCTGTTCTGCGCGACCCGGCCGCCCCGCCGGGAGGTGCTCCGGCGGGTCGCGGCCGTCGTCCTGGTGCTCGCCGCCACCACCGCCGCGCTGGTCCGCCTGCCGACCCAGCTGGCCGACCAGCGGCAGGCCGCCGAACTGCTCTCCGTTGCCGACGTCCTGCCGGCCGGCACGACCTTCGCGGTGCTCCGGTTCGCCGGGCACCAGGCCGCGCTGGCGCCGCTGCCTGGCGAGCCGGACCCGCTGCGCCACCTCTCCAGCCGGCTGGCCGTCGAGGTCGGCGGGGTCGACGTCGGCCACTACGAGGCGGTGTACCCCTACTTCCAGGTGCGCTTCAGCCCGGACCCGGGCGTGCGGCAGGCGATCGACCCGGGACTGGACGGGTTGGACGCGGTGCCGCCCTGGGTGCACCTGCCGGCCGCGGGGGACCGGCTGCAGTACGTGCTGGTGGTCGGCCTCGACCAGGCCGAGGACTGGGTCCGGTCGGCGCACCGCACGGCCGGCGTGCTCGCCGACCTCCGGGCCGCTTACGTGCAGGTGGCGCGTTCGGGGCCGTCGGGCTACGTCTCGGTGTGGAGGTTGCGGAACGCCACGGACGGGTAGCGGCCGTCCACAGGCCGACGGCGTACCGTCCGGCGGCCTGCAGCTGCGCCGTGCGCCGTCGCTCCCGTGGCGCCCCCGTTCCGCCGGCCCCGGCCGGCCCGAGTTCTCGAAGGAGACCCCCCTGTCCGAGTCCCCTTACCCCCGCCCGGACGTCGTCATCATCGGAGCAGGCCCCGCCGGCCTGACTGCCGCGCACGAACTCACCCGCCGGGGCCTCCCCGTCACCGTGCTCGAGGCCGACGACGTGGTCGGGGGCATCAGCCGCACGGTCGAGCGCGAGGGCTGGCGGTTCGACATCGGCGGTCACCGGTTCTTCACCAAGGTGCCCGCCGTCGAGAACTGGTGGCACTCGGTCCTCCCCGACGAGGACTTCCTGTCCCGGCCGCGGATGTCGCGGATCCTCTACGCCGGCAAGCTGTACGACTACCCGCTCAAGCCGATGAACGCCCTGACCAACCTCGGCGTGGTGGAGGCAGTGCGCAGTGTCGCCTCCTACGTCAAGGCGAAGGTGCGCCCACCGAAGGACCAGAGCCACTTCGAGGGCTGGGTCGCCGCGCGGTTCGGTTACCGGCTGTACCGGATCTTCTTCAAGACCTACACCGAGAAGGTCTGGGGCATGCCCGCGACCGACATCCAGGCCGACTGGGCGGCGCAGCGGATCAAGAACCTCTCGCTCGGCACCGCGATCGTCAACGCGCTGTTCCCGCGGAAGGGGCAGACCGAGGTCACCACCCTCATCGACCGCTTCCAGTACCCGAAGACCGGCCCGGGCCTGATGTGGGAGCGCGCCACCGAGCAGGTCCGCGCGGCCGGCGGGGACGTGCGACTGCGCACCGCGGTGACCCGGCTGCGCCGCGACGACCGTGGGGTCGTCGCCGTGGAGACGCAGTACCGGGACAGCGAGGGGAGTGTCGTTCCGCAGACCCTGCCCGCCGGTGAGGTGATCAGCTCCATGCCGCTGCCCGAGCTGGTGCTGGCCATGGACCCGCCCGCCCCCGAGCACGTGCAGGCGGCCGCCCGAGCGCTGTCGCACCGGGACTTCCTGACCGTCGCCCTGGTGGTCCCGGAGGCCTGCGGCTTCCCGGACAACTGGATCTACGTCCACTCCCCGGAGGCGCGGGTCGGGCGGGTGCAGAACTTCGGCAGCTGGTCCCCGTTCCTGGTCAAGGACGGGCGGACCTGCCTCGGGCTGGAGTACTTCGTCGACGAGGGCGACGACCTCTGGGAGGCCAGCGACGACGACCTCGTCGCACTGGCCACCAAGGAGCTGGACCTCCTCGGGCTGGTCGGCGCAGGCTCGGTGGAGCGCGGCTACCTCGTCCGCATGCCGAAGGCCTACCCGGTGTACGACGAGGGCTACGACCGGCAGGTCGATGTCATCCGCGCCTGGCTGGCCGAGGCGGCACCCAACGTCCACCCGGTGGGCCGCAACGGCATGCACCGGTACAACAACGCCGACCACTCGATGGTCACGGCGCTGCTGACCGTGGAGAACATCGTCGACGGGACCGAGCACGACGTCTGGTCGGTGAACGTGGAGGAGGACTACCACGAGGAGGCGACGGCTGCCGACGGCCGGACGACGGGAGCCGACAAGGGGTCCGGCGGTACCGGCGCCGCAGTCGGCACCGGGCGCTCCGCTCCCGTCCGCCCCCGCTCGCGGGTCCGTGCCGCCTGACTCCGGTCGGGCAGCCCCGCACCCACCACTGATCGCCGAGGAGTCGGAGCCGGCCCGGGGCCGGCGACAGCGGGCCGGGGGTGGCGTGGTCGCCGCCGCCGCCCTGGCGGTGCTGGCCGGCGTCGCGCTGCGCTTCATCGCACCCTCGGCGCTCTGGCTGGACGAGGCGCAGAGCGTGGCGATCGCCCGGTCCGACCTCGGCGGGCTCTTCGACGCGCTGCGCCAGGACGGCGCACCGCCGCTGTACTACCTGCTGCTGCACGTCTGGACGTCGGTGTTCGGCACCGGCGCCGTCGCCGTCCGGGCGCTGTCCGGCCTGTTCGGCGTGCTGGCGCTGGTGGTGGCGTGGCTGCTCGGCCGGCGGCTGGGCGGTCCCCGGGTGGGCACCGCGCTCACCCTGCTGCTGGCCAGCTCGCCGTTCGCCGTCCGGTACGCCAGCGAGACCCGGATGTACTCCCTGGTCGTGCTGCTGGTCCTCCTCGGGGCGGCCGCGGTCAGCTGGGCCGTGCGCCGCCCGGGGCCGTGGCCGGTGATCGCGGTCGGGGTGTCGGGAGCCGCGCTGCTGCTGACCCACTACTGGGCGGCCTACCTGCTCGTGGTGGTCGGGCTGCTCAGCCTGGCCGGGCTGCGCCGGCACCGTGCCGCGGCCGGCCGGGTGCTGATCGGGCTGGCGCTGTCCGCGGTGCTCTTCCTGCCGTGGGTGCCGACCCTGCGCTGGCAGCTCGCGCACACCGGTACGCCCTGGGCCGGCGCCGGCGGCCTGGCCTCGATCACCGCGGCGCTCGGTGGTTGGCAGGGCGGCGGCCAGGTGGCCGCCGTGCTGCTGGGGAACGCCCTCGTCGTCCTCGCCGTGCTGGCCCTGGTCGCGGTGCGCGACGGGGACGTCGTCCGGCTGGGGATCTCCCGCAGCCCCGCCCGCTGGGCGCTGCTGGCGCTCTCCCTCGGGACGCTGGTCGTCGCCGGTCTGGTCAGCCTGCTCACCTCCAGCGCCGTCGTCGCCCGCTACACCAGCGTGGCCCTCCCCGCCTTCCTGGCGCTGGTCGCCCTCGGGGTCGCCGGCCTCCCCGGCCGGCGCACCCGGGCGGCCGTGCTGGCGCTGTGCGTGCTCGCCGGTCTGGGCCTGTCGGCGGCGCATGTGGGCGCGTCCCGCACGCAGGCCGCCGAGGTCGCCACAGCCCTCCGTTCGGCCTCCGCGGGGGACACCGTGGTGTTCTGCCCCGACCAGCTGGGGCCCTCGGTCAGCCGGCTGGCGCAGGCGGGTCTGGACCTGGTGGTCTATCCCGACCTCGGCCCGGCCGACCGCGTCGACTGGACCGACTACGCCGTCCGCAACCGTGCCGCCGACCCCGCTCTGGTGGCCGCGCGGATCGCCGCCCGGGCCGGCGACCACGCCGTCTACGTGGTGACCAGCCGCGGCTACCGGGTCCCGTCGGACGCCGACTGCGCTGCGCTGCGCGAGGCGCTCACCCAGCTGCGCGGGCAGCCCGAGCAGGTCGTCCAGCGCAATCCCCGAACGGGTGAGGGCATGCGCGTGCACCGGTTCCCGCCGTCGGCGCACCCGGTCGGCCCCTGAGCGGGAGCCGTCCCGGCCTAGGGTGCACAGGACGCCCACCCGTCGGACACCGACGTCCGCCGCAGCACCTGGAGGCCCCGCGATGGCAGCGCCCGAGTTCGTCACCCTGCAGGTCGAGGACGGCGTCGGCACGATCCGGCTCGACCGGCCGAAGATGAACGCGATCAACGAGCAGCTGCACCAGGAGGTCCGGGCGGCGGCGATGGAGGCCGAGCAGCGCGAGGAGGTCCGCGCCGTCGTCCTGTACGGCGGGGAGCGGGTGTTCGCCGCCGGCGCCGACATCAAGGCGATGCTCGAGCTGACCGGCGCCAGCATGGTCGCCTGGGGCCGGGAGCTCACCGCCTCGTTCAGCCACGTCGCGGCCATCCCCAAGCCGGTCATCGCCGCCATCACCGGTTACGCCCTGGGAGGCGGGTACGAGCTCGCGCTGTGCGCCGACTTCCGGATCATGGGCAGCAGCGCCAAGGTCGGCCAGCCGGAGATCCAGCTGGGCGTCATCCCCGGCGCGGGCGGCACCCAGCGGCTGGCCCGGCTGGTCGGCCCGGCCAAGGCCAAGGACCTGGTCTTCACCGGCCGGCACGTGGGCGCCGAGGAGGCGCTGGAGATGGGCCTGGCCGACGCCGTCGTCCCCGATGACGAGGTCTACGCGACCGCCGTGGCCATGGCGCGGAAGTTCGCCGCCGGCCCGCCGCGGGCCCTGGCCGCGGCGAAGCGCGCGATCGACGAGGGGCTGGACCACGAGCTGAGCAAGGGTTTGGCGTTGGAGAGCCAGTTGTTCGCGGAGCTGTTCGACACCGAGGACCAGAAGAACGGGATGCGCTCGTTCCTGGAGAGCGGGCCGGGGAAGGCCACCTTCACCGGCCGCTGACCCCGGGACGCGGGGCGCGGTGGGAGATCATGCGCGGGTGACCGTTCCTGCGCCTGGCGACGTCGACCGCTCCGACCCCGGTGGCCGGGCGTGGCTGGAGCGGGCCGTCGCGCTGGTCGAGGCCGACGCCCACCGGTCGGCCGACACCCACCTGCTGGTCTATCCGCTGCCCGTCGAGTGGGGCATCGACCTGTATCTCAAGGACGAGTCCACCCACCCCACGGGCAGCCTCAAGCACCGGCTGGCGCGCTCGCTGTTCCTCTACTCACTGTGTTCCGGGCAGCTGCACGAGGGCAGCACCGTGGTGGAGGCCTCCAGCGGCTCGACCGCGGTCAGCGAGGCCTATTTCGCCCGGATGCTCGGCCTGCCCTTCGTCGCGGTGATGCCGGCGACCACCAGCGCCGAGAAGATCGCGCTGATCGAGTTCTACGGCGGCCGGTGCCACCTGGTCACCGACGCCGGCAGCGTCTACGACGAGGCCCGGCGGATCGCCGCCGAGACCGGTGGGCACTACCTGGACCAGTTCACCAACGCCGAGCGGGCCACCGACTGGCGCGGCAACAACAACATCGCCGAGTCGGTGTTCGACCAGTTGGCCCGCGAGCGGCACCCGGTGCCGGAGTGGGTCGTCGTCGGGGCCGGTACCGGCGGCACCAGCGCGACCATCGGTCGTTACCTGCGCTACCGCAGGCTGCCCACCCGGCTGGCCGTCGTCGACCCCGAGGGCTCGGCGTTCTTCCCCGGCTGGCGCGACGCCGACCCGGCCACCACCGGACGTGGCTCGCGGATCGAGGGCATCGGCCGGCCCCGGGTGGAGCCCTCCTTCGTGCCGACCATCGTCGACCGCATGGTCTGCGTGCCCGATGCCGCCTCGCTGGCCGCGATGCGGCACCTGGAGCGGGCGACCGGCCGGCGGGCCGGCGGCTCCACCGGCACCAACCTGTGGGGCGCGTTCGG
>JAOPVN010000105.1 GCA_025966175.1 Modestobacter sp.
CCTCCCCGCGGGCCAGGTTGTGCAGGAACATCTTCTGCGCGGTGGCCCGGGAGGTCGCCGAGATCGTGCGGTAGACGTTCGACCAGTCCACCGACAGGCCGACCCGGCGCCACAGCTTCTCGAACTCGGCCTCGTCCTCGGCGGTCAGCCGCTCGCACAGCTCGACGAAGTTGCGCCGGGAGATCGGCTTCTGGTCCTTGCCCGGAGTGGCCGGCGGCTCGAACGACGGGTCGTAGGGGAGCGAGGGGTCGCAGCGCACGCCGTAGTAGTTCTGCACCCGGCGCTCGGTGGGCAGGCCGTTGTCGTCCCAGCCCATCGGGTAGAAGACGTGCTTGCCGCGCATCCGCTGGTAGCGGGCGACGATGTCGGTATGGGTGTAGCTGAACACGTGCCCGACGTGCAGCGACCCGCTGGCCGTGGGCGGCGGGGTGTCGATGGCGTAGGTCTCCGAGCGGGGGGCGGAGAGCGCGGTGGCCCGGTCGAAGGCGTAGGTGTCACCCTCGGCCCAGCGGCCGACCCACTTCTCCTCGAGCCCGTCCAGGGACGGCTTCTCGGGTACAGCGCCCCCGGCTCCCGGGGTCGTGCTCTCCAGGGCTGAGGTGTCGGCGACCATGACTGGCATCCTAAGAGCGATGAGCACCTCCACTTCTCCAGGGCAGCGAAGCGCGGACCCCGAACTCGCTCGGGTCGAGCAGGCCCTCCTCGCGCGGTGGCCGGAGAGCCGGCTCGAGCCGTCCCTCACCCGGATCTCCGCGCTGGTCGATCTGCTCGGTGCACCGCACCGCGCGTTCCCGGTCATCCAGGTCACCGGCACCAACGGCAAGACGACGACGGCGCGCATGATCGACGAGCTGCTGCGCGGCTTCGGCCTGCGCGTGGGCCGGTTCACCAGCCCGCACCTGGAGTCGATGCGCGAGCGCATCGTGCTCGACGGCCAGCCGATCGGCGCCGATCGCTTCGTCGAGGTCCACGACGACGTCGCGCCCTACGTGCAGATGGTCGACGCCGGCAGTGACATCCCGATGTCGTTCTTCGAGGTGATGGTGGCGATGGCCTATGCCGCCTTCGCCGACGCGCCGGTCGACGTCGCGGTGATCGAGGTCGGCATGGGCGGCACCTGGGACGCGACCAACGTCGCCGACGCCCGGGTCGCCGTCGTCACGCCGGTCGCGCTGGACCACGCCGAGTACCTGGGCCCCGACGTCGCCACCATCGCCACCGAGAAGGCCGGGATCATCAAGCCCGCGTCCGGCGACGGCGTGCTGCCCGACGGTCGCCCGGACGGCGGGGTCGTGGCCGTCCTCGCGCACCAGCCGGCCGGCGCCCTCGAGGCGCTGGTGCGGCGGGCCATCGAGGTCGACGCCACCGTGGCCCGGGAGGGCACGGAGTTCGGCGTGCTCGAGCGCCGGGTCGCCGTCGGCGGCCAGCAGGTGCGCCTGCAGGGCCTGGGCGGCGAGTACGACGAGGTCTTCCTGCCGCTGTTCGGCGCGCATCAGGCGCAGAACGCCGCCGTGGCGCTGGCCGCGGTGGAGGCGTTCCTGGGCGCGGGTGCGGCCACCGGCCCGGTCGCGCAGGACGTCGTCCGTGAGTCGTTCGCCGCCGTCCGGTCGCCCGGCCGGCTGGAGCGGGTGCGCACCTCACCGGCGGTCCTCGTCGATGCCGCGCACAACCCGGCCGGCATGGAGGCGACGGTGGCGGCGGTCCGGGAGTCCTTCGACTTCACCCGGCTCGTCGGCGTCGTCGGCAGCGTGCAGGGCAAGGACGTCCACGGCATGCTCACCGCCCTCGAGGGGCTGGTCGCCGAGCTGGTCGTCACCCAGAACAGCTCGCCGCGGGCGATCCCGGCCGACGAGCTCGGGGCGCTGGCGGTCGACGTCTTCGGCGCCGACCGGGTCAGCGTGCACCCACGGCTGACCGACGCGCTCGAGTCGGCGATGGAGCTGGCCGAGGCCGGGCCGGATGACGCGCTGGGCGGCTCCGGCGTGCTGGTCACCGGCAGCGTGATCACCGCGGGGGAGGCCCGCACCCTGCTCGGCGGCTCCCGCTCATGACCGCGCCGGACCCGGTGCGGGCGGGCCGGGCCCTCGGCGGCGCGGCGGCGGCGATCCTGCTGCTGGAGGGGATCGCCGTCCTCTTCGTGCCGCGCGGCATCGCGCAGAGCGGTGACGGGCTGACCGGGTTCCGGCTGACCGTGCTGATCGTGCTGGCGGTGCTGCTGATCCTGGCCAGCGGGATGCAGCGGCGCCCGCAGGGGCTGCTGATCGGCACCGTCCTGCAGGTGCCGCTGCTGCTGACCGGCTTCTTCGGCTCGGCCATGTGGCTGGTCGGTGGGGTCTTCGTGCTGATCTGGGCGTATCTGCTGCAGATCCGCAAGGAGCTCCTGGGCAGCCCGTTCGGCCCGCCCACGGCCGCGCCGCCGACGCCGACCGCCGACTGACGGCGGCCACGTCACCCGATCGGGTGGCGCGGTGCGGCGCCCGCTGCGGGATGCTGGTCGTCACGATCAGTGCATGATCGGTGACCTTCAGTTCGCGGTCACCGGGGGAACGAGGTGGACGATGGCCGACCACAACCGCTGTTGCGGGGGACGCCACGAGCAGTCCGACCAGAAGTCGCGGCGGACGCGGGCGAGTGATCCGCCGATCGGGCTGGCCGGTCCGATCAGCCACACGATCGTCGAGTACGCCCACCGCGTCCGGCACCAGGTGCACGAGGACCTGGTCGAGCGGCACGCCCGGGAGCTGCACGCCCGCGCCAGCTACGACTGCTGGAACGGGCTCAGTGACCGCGACCAGGAGCTCTGGCGGCACATGGCCCGGCTGGACCTGACCAACCGGTAGGCCGGGTTCAGGCGGCGTCGGTCCCGGCGGCGCCCTCGCGCAGGCTGTCCGGGTCGGTGCCCAGCTGCTGCAGGAGCCGGCCGACCAGCGGGTCGGCCACGGCCAGCACCCCGAAGAGGACGTGCCCGGCGTCGATGCGGCCGAGGTGGCGCCGGCCGACCAGCCCCACGGTCTGTGCCAGCGCCTGCCTACTGGCGTCGGCGAAGAAGATGGGGCCGGTGGCCCGAGGCCGGCCCCGGTCGAGCGCCCCGGGGCCGAAGGCCGCCTCGGTCGCGGCGCGGACCTGATCGAGGTCGATGCCCACCGCGGCCAGCGCATCGGCATCCAGGGGGCCGGACCGCACGACGGCGGCCTGCAGCCGGTCGTGGTCGATGCCGGCGTCCCGCAGCAGCCGGCCGGCGCGGCCCGGCTCCGCGGAGAGCGCGAGCAACAGGTGGACCGGCTCGATCCGCGGCGCCCGCAGCCGGCGGGCTTCGCCCTGGGCGGCATTGACGGCCTGCCGGGCCTCGTCGGTGAAGCGTCCGAACACGTCAGCGGTCCCTTCTCGAGGTGGCGTGCTTCTTGTGGACGGCCTGTTTGCTGACGCCGAGGGCATCGGCGATCTGCTGCCAGGACCAGCCGCGCGCCCGGGCATTACCGACCTGGAGCACCTCCAGGCGGTCGGCCAGGTCGCGCAGTGCGCGGATGGCGCGCAGCCCGGTGTCCGGGTCGTCGGCCGCGGCGGCGGTGGTGACGTCGGTGGGGGAGGCCATGGCCGTCAACTTAGGTTGACGGGGCTGCCTTGTCAATCTGGGTTGACGGCAGATGTGACGTACGCTTCCGCCCTGTGTCTGCACCCACCGCTGAACGCTCGCTCGTCCTGGTCAAGCCCGACGGCCTCGCCCGTGGCCTGGTCGGCCAGGTCGTCGCCCGCCTCGAGGCCAAGGGGCTCCGCCTGGTCGCCGCCGAGCTGCGCACCCTGACCGCCGAGGTCGCCGAGACCCACTACGCCGAGCACCGCGAGCGCCCGTTCTTCGGCTCGCTCGTCGAGTTCATCACCGGTGGCCCGCTGCTGGCCCTGGTCATCGAGGGCCCGCGGGCGATCGAGGCATTCCGCGCACTGGCCGGCGCCACCGACCCGGTCAAGGCCGCCCCCGGCACCATCCGCGGCGACTTCGCCCTCGAGGTGCAGAACAACATCGTGCACGGCTCGGACTCGCCCGAGTCCGCCGCGCGCGAGATCGCGCTGTTCTTCCCCGAGCTGGGCTGAAGAAGGACGGCGGGGCCTTCGCCCGGGGCCCCGCCGTCTACCCTGGACGGGTCATGACTGTTGAGTCTCTCTACCCCCGCCTCGAGCCGTTGCTCGCCCAGGTGCAGAAGCCGATCCAGTACGTCGGCGGCGAGCTCAACGCCCAGATCAAGCCGTGGGACGACGTCGCCGTCCACTGGGCGCTGATGTACCCCGATGCCTATGAGGTCGGGCTGCCCAACCAGGGCCTGATGATCCTCTACGAAGTGCTCAACGAGCGTCCCGACGCCCTGGCCGAGCGCACCTACGCCGTCTGGCCCGACCTGGCCGGGCTGATGCGCGAGCACGGCGTCGGCCAGTTCACCGTCGACGCCCACCGCCCGGTACGGGACTTCGACCTGCTCGGCGTCAGCTTCGCCACCGAGCTGGGCTACACCAACCTCCTCGAGGCCCTCGACCTCGCCGACGTGCCGCTGCACGCGGTCGACCGCGACGAGAGCCACCCGG
>JAOPVN010000108.1 GCA_025966175.1 Modestobacter sp.
ACGGGGTCCTTCGTCAGTCGCGCTCGGCCAGGGTGACCTCGAGGCCACCGACCAGGTCCGAGCACAGGTTGTAGACGAACGCCGCCACGGTGCACAGCGCGGTCAGCAGCACGATGTTCACCGCACCGATCACCGCGGCACCGCCGACGCCGGCCGCAGCGCCGGGGGCAAGGTCCGTGGCGTCGGGCGCGGTCCGCGTCGTGCTCGCCTGCAGTTGCGACACATCGACACCTGGTCGGCGCTGAAGATCTCGCTGGTCGTCTCGATCGCGCTGTTCTTCGTCTGGATGGTCGCGGTCGGCATCCTCTACGGGGTGCTGAGCGGACTGGGTGTCTTCGGCACCCTCAACGACCTGATCGGCCAGCTCAGCAGCCCCGCGGGCAACCAGGGCGGCGGCGGTGACGTCATCACCGCCGGGGTCGTCTTCGGTGGGGCTGCGGTGATCGGCGCGGTCAACATCGTGCTGCTGACCGCGCTGTGCACCGTGAGCGCCTTCGTCTACAACCTGTGTTCGGACCTCGTCGGTGGCCTCGAGGTCACCCTCGCCGAGCGGGACTGAAAGAGGACCCCGCTGCCCCCCGCCACTCGCGAGCTCGGGGCGGGACCCTGCAGCGGGGCCGTTCCAGCACATCGCCTGGCCCCCCGCGTCGGGGGCCCCGAAGGGCCAGGTAAGCTCGTCCACGGTCCACGGGCCTGTAGCTCAGACGGTTAGAGCGCATCCCTGATAAGGATGAGGCCGGAGGTTCAAGTCCTCCCAGGCCCACCCGTGCACCGACGGCGGGACGACCCGGACCCCATCCGGGGCCGGTCGCCCGCCACCCGGTCGCCCGCAGCGGTCACCGGAGCCGCGGTGATCACCACCGTTCGAGGAGGTCCCGCGTGCTGAAGAAGCTGGCTCTCGCAGCGCTCGCTGCCAGTGCCGTGGTCGCCGTCCGCAAGCGCAGCGCCGGGAAGGGCGATGCCGACCTGTGGGCCGAGGCCACCAGCGGACCGGGTGCGGTCAGTACCCCTCGCAGCTCCTGAGACGGCGGCGCGGCCGGTCCGCGCCACCTCCGGGGACGTAGCTCAATTGGCAGAGCACCGCCTTTGCAAGGCGGGGGTTAGGGGTTCGATTCCCCTCGTCTCCACTCCTCCACCCGGTCCGGGCGGCCGCCGCACAGCCTTGCGCACAGCCCGGGCAGACCGGGTGCCCGGCGCACTCCCGCCCAGCAGTGGGAGAGTAGAGCCGTGACTGAACAGACCCCCGCCGCACGGCGCGCCGTCCTGCACACCAACCGCGGCGACATCACCGTCGACCTGTTCCCCGACCACGCACCCAAGACGGTCGCGAACTTCGTCGAGCTCGCCGAGGGCAGCCGCGAGTGGATCGACCCCCGCACCCGCGAGAAGACCACCGACAAGCTCTACGACGGCACGGTCTTCCACCGGGTCATCGGCGGCTTCATGATCCAGGGCGGCGACCCCCTGGGCCAGGGCACCGGCGGCCCCGGCTACCGCTTCGGCGACGAGTTCCACCCGGACCTGGCCTTCAACCGGCCGTACCTGCTGGCGATGGCCAACGCCGGCCCCGGCACCAACGGCTCGCAGTTCTTCATCACCGTCACCAACACCCCGCACCTGACCAACAAGCACACGATCTTCGGTGAGGTGGTCGACGAGGCCAGTCGCCAGGTCGTCGACGCGATCGCCACCACCCCGACCTCCCGCGGTGACCGCCCGGTCGAGGACGTCGTGATCAACTCCGTCGAGGTGCAGCGCAGCTGACCGCCCCAGACGGCACCGAGGGCACCGGGGGCGCCGGCGCGGGAGATCCGCAGCCGGCGTCCCCGGCCACCTGCTACCGCCACCCCGACCGGCCCACCGGGGTGCGCTGCGTCCGCTGTGGCCGACCGATCTGCCCGGAGTGCATGCACCCGGCGGCGGTCGGCTTCCAGTGCCCTGACGACGTCGCCGCCGGCAACGCCGATGTGCGGCTGCCGCGGCGCACCGGCGGGCTCCAGCGGGCCGGACGCCGCTGGGGGCCCGTCACGCTGACCCTGATCGGGATCAACGTCGCGATGTTCCTGCTGACCGCGGGCCTCACCGCGATCAACGGTCAGGACCCGCTGCAGAACTACCGGACCGAGCTCTTCCAGCGGCTGGCGCAGGTGCCGGTGTTCGTCGACGCCGGGGACTGGTGGCGCCCGTTCACCGCAGCCTTCCTGCACTACGGCGTCCTCCACCTGGCGCTGAACATGATCTCGCTGCTGATCTTCGGCTCCGAGCTGGAGCGGCTGCTGGGCCGTGCCCGCTTCCTCACCGTCTACCTGGTGTCGGTCGTCGGCGGTGCGGCCGCGATCCAGCTGCTCGGCGCCCCGTTGGGGCAGGTGGCCGGTGCGTCCACCGCCATCTACGGGCTCATGGGCGCGCTCGGCGTGGTCCTGGTGCACCAGAAGCACGACCTGCGCGGGCTGCTCACCCTGCTCGCGATCAACCTCGTGGTCAGTTTCCTGCCCGGGGTCTCGCTGATCGGCCACCTCGGTGGCCTGGTCGGGGGCGCGGCCGCCGCGGCGGTCCTGATCGCCGCCCGCCGCCGGCGACCGCTGGCCGTGGGTGGCGTCGTCGTGCTCGTCCTCGTCCTGCTCGGGCTGGTCTTCGGCGGGGTGGGCTGACCCGGGCTGTCAGGAGGCGCCGGCGGCGCGCAGTGCCTCGGCCACGGTGTCCGGGTCGGTGCCGAGCTCACGGCGGCCCAGCACGACCAGGACGGCGTCGTCCGTCCGGTCCTCCAGCTCCAGGGTGCGGGCGCGCAGCCCCCAGCGCCGGTGGGTGCGCACCCGTACGCGTGCGTGCGGCCAGGCGATCGTCGTCGGGCCGGTCAGTGCCCGCACCGTCAGCCCCTCGGCGCCGGCGCTCAGCCGGGGACGCAGCACGGCGTCCCGCGCTGCCAGGGCGAGCAGCAGCAGGGCGGCGCCGCCGACCAGCACCCGGCCGACCGGGTCCACCAGCAGGACGGCGAGGGCCAGGCCGAGGCCGGCGGCCGCCGTCGCGACCACCTCGCCGGTCCGGGGCGACCACTGCACGCCCCCAGCTTGTCAGCACCTCCGGATGGCCCGGTCGCCGGCGCCTAGCATCGCCGCACAGGCAGTGGCGCCGAACGAGGAGCAGATCCATGCGTGATGCCGTCATCTGTGCCGCGGTCCGTACGCCGGTGGGCAGACGCGGAGGGGGTCTGTCCGGCGTGCACGCCGCCGACCTGTCCGCCGCCGTGCTCACCGCGCTGGTCGAGCGCACCGGCCTGGACCCTGCCGTCGTCGACGACGTCTTCTGGGGCTGCGTGAGCCAGGTGGGCGAGCAGACCGGCAACATCGGCCGCGTCGCCGCGCTGGCCGCCGGCTGGCCGGAGTCGGTGCCGGGCACCACGATCGACCGCCAGTGCGGCTCGTCCCAGCAGGCGGTGGCCTTCGCCGCGGCCACCGTGGTCAGCGGACAGGCCGACGTCGTCGTCGCTGGTGGCGTCGAGTCGATGAGCCGCGTGCCGATGGGCTCCTCGTCCGGCGACGGGTCGTGCGGCCGCCCGCTGGGGCCGGCGTTCCTGGCCCGGTACGGCGGGGTGGCCCCCAACCAGGGCATCGGGGCGGAGATGATCGCCGCCCGCTGGGGGTTCTCCCGCACCCAGCTGGACGAGTTCGCGCTGCGGTCCCACGACCGGGCGGCCAAGGCGCAGGCCGACGGTGCCTTCGACGCCCAGATCGTCGCCGTCCACACCCCCGAGGGCGGCGTCGTGGCCGCCGACGAGGGCATCCGCACCGGGGGAACCCTGGAGAAGCTGGCGGCGCTGAAGACGCCGTTCCAGCCCGACGGGGTGATCAGTGCCGGGAACGCCAGCCAGATCTCCGACGGCTCGGCCGCCCTGCTGGTCACCACCTCGGAGAAGGCCCGGGAGCTCGGCCTGACGCCGCTCGTACGGGTGCACACCACGGTCGTCGCCGGCGACGATCCGGTCATCATGCTCACCGCCCCCATCCCGGCGACCCGCAAGCTGCTCGAGCGGTCCGGTGTGCGGCTGGGTGACATCGGCGTCTTCGAGGTCAACGAGGCGTTCGCGCCCGTGCCGCTGGCCTGGCAGTACGAGATCGGTGTCGATCCCGAGGCCGTCAACCCGCTCGGCGGCGCCATCGCGCTGGGGCATCCGCTGGGCGCCTCGGGAGCGCGCATCATGACCACCCTCGTCCACCACATGCAGGCCTCCGGCACGCGGTACGGGCTGCAGACCATGTGCGAGGGCGGCGGGATGGCCAACGCCACGCTGCTGGAGCTGCTCCCGGGCTGAGCCGCCCACCACGTTCGTCCACAGCCCTCGTCCCCTGCGGACGGGGGCTGCGTCGTCCGCGGGCAGGCGCCAGCCTGCCGAGGTGTCGACAACACGCCCGGGACCGGCCCGTCACGCAGTCCGTTTGCGCTCCTGGCCGACCGGTAGTAGGGCCGTTCGACGCGTCGAGCCGGTGGGTCCGGACCCCTGGTTACCCACAGCTGTGTACACAGCTGGGGACGAAGTTCCAGCGATGTAGTTACCCCTGTGCCGTTTCCGTCCCAGTGGTCACATGCAGAGCATCGGCGCTGGTCAACGACGTGTGGGTCACCCCGTCCGCTCCACATGTCGTGGACAAGCCTGAGGACGGCCGACCGGGGGATCTGTGGACGACGACGGGCGCTGTGCACAGACGATCTTCAGCCACCGGACGGGGTGGCCGCCTGACCTGCGGGTTGACCGCTTGTCGACTCCAGCAGACGGGTAGTCGGGCCGCTGCGCTCGGTCACCGCACCCGGTCGGCGGGAACGGGTGCGGTGGGGCGCCCCGCACACGACACAGGCCCCCGTCCCGGAGCGGGACAGGGGCCTGTGGACGGCGCAGGTGCGGTGCGGGCGGGTCAGCGCCAGCGCATCGACATCACCAGGCCGGCGACCATCGCGCCGAAGCCGATCGCGAAGTTCCACGCGCCCAGCGACACCATCAGCGGGATCTGGTCGCCGGCGACGTAGTAGACGACGATCCACAGGAGCCCGATGAGCATCAGGGCGACCATCAGGATGGCGTACCAGCGCGGGCTGGGTTCGGCGGCGCGGGCGCGGGCCGCGCGTGAGGGCAGCACACCCTCCGGCGGCGTGTACACCGACTTCTTGCGCACCTTCGACTTGGGCACCGTGCGGACTCCCTCCCGGGCCGGTGGCCTGTCGCCCCGGCGTGAACTGTCACCAGCCTAAGCTGCAGGCCGAGAAGCGCGGCCCCCGCGCACGGGGCGCGTCACCCCCCCAGGCCGTTCGCCGGGCGGCCGAGGACCCCAGCCAGGAGGTGGACATGCGCTCCGTTCGGTTCCGTCGGCCCTCCCTGTGGGCCGTCCTCGTGCCGGTGGTCGCGCTGGCCGCCGGGCTCCTCTTCGCCACCTCCAGCCGGACCGCGCTCGGCACGGACCTGCGGGCCGGGGAGAGCTCCCAGCTGTCCGGCCTGATCGAGCAGCGCGACGCGGCGGTCGCCCGGCAGCAGGAGCAGTTGGCCCTCCTGCAGCAGCAGGTGCAGGCGCTGACCGACCAGGCCGCCTCCCGTGACGGCGAGGTCGCCGCCGCCCTGACCGAGGGCCAGCAGGGAGTGGTGTCCGCCGGCGTGACTGCGATCGTCGGGCCGGGTGTCTCGGTCACCCTGGACGACGCACCCCCGCAGGCCGGTGGTGGCCTGCCCAGCGGGGCCACCGCGGACGACCTGGTCATCCACCAGTCCGACGTCCAGGGCGTCGTCAACGCCCTGTGGGCGGCCGGGGCGGACGGGGTGGCCATCATGGGCCAGCGGTTGATCGGCACCAGCGCCGTCATCTGCGTGGGCAACACGCTCCTGCTGCAGGGCCGCAAGTACTCACCGCCCTTCATCGTCACCGCCGTCGGCAACGCCACGCAGATGCGCCAGCAGCTCTCCGCCTCCTACGAGGTCCAGCTGCTGAAGCGCGCCGTGGACGACTACGGCCTCACCTACGAGGTGGCCGACCAGCGGCAGGTGTCGCTGCCGGCGTACGACGGCCCGCTGGTGATGCAGTACGCCCGGCCCGGCGCCGGCTGAGCCCGCGCGCACGCCCCCGCACGCGCGACCGCGGATGACGGGACGGGCCGCGGACGTGTACACCTGACTGGACGACATCGGACCGGATCCGGCCGGGGTCGTCGCGTCCCTGCCCGCCGTCCCCCCTGGAGCGAGACCACCGTGCCCCTTCCCGACGTGAGGGTCGACCGATGAGCCGGCCCACCCCGCGGCCGGTGCTCGTCGTCGACAACTTCGACAGCTTCGTCTACAACCTGGTCCAGTACCTCGGCCAGCTGGGCGTGCCCAGCGTGGTGCGGCGCAACGACGCCGTGACGATCGCCGAGCTCGCCGACCTCGATGTCGCGGGGGTGCTCCTCTCCCCTGGCCCCGGCACCCCCACCGATGCCGGCGTCACGGTCCCGATGGTGCGCGCGGCCGCCGACGCCGGCATCCCGGTGCTCGGGGTGTGCCTGGGCCACCAGGCGATCGCCGAGGCCTTCGGCGGCGTCGTCGGCCGCGCGCCCGAGTTGCTGCACGGCAAGACCAGCCAGGTGGTGCACGAGGGGGCCGGCGTGCTCGCCGGGCTCTCCTCGCCGTTCACCGCGACGCGGTACCACTCGCTCGCCGTGGAGTCCGACAGCATCCCGGCCGAGCTCGAGGTCACCGGCCGGACGCCGTCCGGGATCGTCATGGCGCTGCGGCACCGTGAACTGCCCATCGAGGGCGTGCAGTTCCACCCCGAGTCGGTGCTCACCGAGGGCGGGCACCAGCTGCTGGCGAACTGGCTGACCAGCTGCGGCCTCGCGCCGGACCCGGCCGTGGTGGAGGCGGCGGCCGCCACCACCCGCCGGCTGACCGTGGCCACCGTCTAGCGCCTGATCTGTCGGCCCCCTCCAGGGCGTCCCCGGGCCTCAGATGGCCCTGGAGGGGGTCCTTCCATCAGGAGGGGGTTCCTCCCTCAGCCCGCAGCGGGGCTCGTCGACGGCGAGGACGTCGTGGCCGTGGCGCTGGTCGTGGCCGACGACGAGGTGGGTGCCGTCGTCGGCGGGGCCTGGCTGGGGATGGGGACCGCGACGAGCAGCGTGATGACGTCGCCCGCTCCGACCGGGGACCGGGGTCCGGGGTCGGTGCCGACCACGTTGCCGGGCGCCACGGTGTCGCTCTCGGCGTTGGTGGCGTCGATGTTGCCGTTGTCGATGCCGGCGGCCACCAGCTGCTCACGGGCCGCGGCCTGGGTGAGCCCCCGCACGTCGGGCATCGGGATGGTCCCGGTGGAGATGCCCAGCCGGATCGCGACGTCCGGTGCGGCCTGGCTGCCCACCGCCGGGTCGATCTGCACGACGGTGCCCTGGGGAGCGAGGTTGTCGACCTGGTCGGTGCTGATGCTCCCGGTGAACCCGGCGCTCTTCAGCTTCGCGATCGCAGCGGTCTGGTCCAGATCGACCACGTTGGGCACCGCGAGGGTGTTGGGGCCGCCGCCGATGACCAGGGTGACGGGCGTCTGCTTGTCGGCCTTGCTGCCGCCGGGCGGGTTCGAGCTGAGGACCTTGTCCTTCTGGGCCTCGGTGCTCGTCTCCCGGCTGACCGTGCCCAGGATCAGACCGGCGTCCTTGATCTTCGCGGTCGCGGCTTCCTGGGTCAGGCCGGTGAGGTCGGGCACGGTGACCTGGGCGACCGCGGGCGTCTGGTTGCCCCCGCCCGAGGTGAGCGCGATGGCGATGCCGACGGCGCCCACGATGAGCACGATGCCGGCGACCACCAGGGCGATGATCCGGTTCCGCTTGCGCCGGCGGCCCGCCTCGTCGTCGTCGTCCCAGTTGTCGTCGTACCCGTATCCGCCTGGGGTGGCGCCGATGATCGTCGTCTTCTCGGCGTCGCTCATCACCGGCGTCGCCTCGACCCGCTGGCCGGCGACGGCGCGGAGCAGGTCCGCGCGCATGTCGGCGGCCGACTGGTAGCGGTTGGCCGGGTTCTTGCTCATCGCCTTGAGCAGGATGGCGTCGAGCTCCGGGGGGATCTCCGGGTTGATCGACGACGGCGTCCGCGGATCCTCGCGCACGTGCTGGTACGCGACGGCCACCGGGGAGTCGCCGGTGAACGGCGGCGTGCCGGTGACCAGCTCGTAGAGCAGGCAGCCGGCCGAGTAGACGTCGGAGCGGGCGTCGACGCCCTCGCCGCGGGCCTGCTCGGGGGAGAGGTACTGGGCGGTGCCGATGACGGCGGCGGTGGAGGTCATCGTCGCGGCGGAGTCGGAGACGGCCCGGGCGATGCCGAAGTCCATCACCTTGACGGTGCCCTGCGGCGTGATCATCACGTTCCCGGGCTTCACGTCCCGGTGCACGATGCCGTTGCGGTGGCTGAAGTCCAGGGCCGCGCAGATGTCGGCGGTCAGCGACATGGCGCGCTCGGGCGTGAGCCGTCGCTCGCGCCGCAGGACGTCGCGCAGGGTCTCGCCCTCGACGTACTCCATGACGATGTACGGGGTGGCCCCGCTGGGGGTGCGGTCCTCGCCGGTGTCGTACACGGCGACGATCGCGGGGTGGTTCAACGAGGCCGCGGCCTGCGCCTCGCGGCGGAAGCGGACCTGCGACGACGGGTCGCGGGCGAGGTCGTGACGCAGCACCTTGACGGCGACCTCGCGGCCCAGCCGGAGGTCCCGGCCGCGGTGCACCTCCGCCATGCCGCCACGGCCGAGCACCCCGCCGATCTCGTAGCGCTCACCGAGCACTGAGGGCGTGGTCATCGGGGGTCCTCTCGGCGAGTGTGGTGCGGCGGGCGCGGCTCCGGTGCGGTGGGCCCGGGGGGCGTCACGCAGTCGGGGAGCCTAATCGCTGGCCGGGCACCCGACGGCGCGACGCGAGCAGCGCGGGACGGGTGTGTCACTGGGTGCCTGCGAGGTCGTTCTGGCGCGATGCGGCGCCCTCGGCGCCCGGCTGGGCGACGCTCGCACCTTCGCTGGGGAGCGGCTCACCGGGATTCCCGGAGGGCGGGCTGGACGAGGTCGAGCTGCTGGTCGTCGCGGTGCTGGAGGTGCTACTCGAGGACGACGTGGACGTGCTCGTGGTCGCTTCCGACGTCAGGGTCGGGGCGGGGCTGTTCCCGCCGCCACCGCCGGGAGGCGCGGGCGGGGTCGTTTCGCCGTCTGTGGGCTCGGCGGTCGTCTCCTCACCGGTGTCCTCGGGGGTGTAGGCCTCGCCGATGACGTACAGCGTGACCAACGTGCCCTTCGCCAGGTGACCCTTGGCGGGGTCCGCGGTGACCACCGTGTCCGCGTCCAGGGCGCGGGTCACCGCGGCGAGCTGGGCGTCGCTCGCGTCCTTCCGCCGGACCACGAGGCCGAGACCCTCGAGCTGCTGCTGGACGGTGTCCGCGTCGCGACCGACGTAGCCGGTGACATCGAAGTCGACGCCGCCGGTGGCGTTGGTGCTCGCCGGGGCCGAGGAACGCGCCGAGGTGGTCGCACTCGGCGCGGCGGAGCCGCTCCCCTTGTCCCCGGAGAGCACCACGGCCACCCCGGCGCCGACGAGCAGCAGCAGGGCCAGGGCGGCCGCGGCCCAGATCATCCGGGTCCGTCGGCGCCGCCGCGGGGCCGCGTCGGGCTCCTCGCCGTCGGCCCAGTCGGCCTCGTCGTCCACCGGCGGCCCCTGCAGCGGGGGCATGACGCGGGGGGCGGTCGACGGTGCGCCGGTGCGCGGGCCCCCAGCTGCCGGGATCATGGCGGTGGCGGTGGCGTCGCCGCCGAGCACCTGGGTCATCGCCGTCGGCGGGGGCACGGCGCCGCCGGCTGCGACCTGCCGCACGGCGTCGGCGAAGGCGCCTCCGTCGGGGAAGCGGGCGTCCGGGTCCTTGGCCAGCGCGCGCTCGATCAGCGCCCGCACCTGCCAGGGGACGTCGGGCGGCAGCGGCGGGGGCGGCCGGTTGATCTGCGCGAGCGCGATGGCCACCTGGGACTCGCCGTCGAACGGCCGGACACCGGCCACGCACTCGTAGCCGAGCACCCCGAGCGAGTAGACGTCGGATGCGGCGGTCACCACGTGCCCCTGGGCCTGCTCGGGGGAGAGGTACTGCGCGGTGCCGACGACCATGCCGGTCCGGGTCAGCGGCGCGGCGTCGCGGGCATAGGCGATGCCGAAGTCGGTCAGCTTGACCACGCCGTCCGGCCGGACCAACAGGTTGCCCGGCTTGATGTCCCGGTGCACCATCCCGGCCGCGTGCGCGGCGGAGAGCCCGTCCCCGGCCTGGCCCAGGACGTCGAGGGTCTGCTCGGGCGTGAGCCGGCCCCGCTCGGCCAGGATCGTGACCAGCGGCTTGCCCTCGACGAACTCCATGATCAGGTAGGCCAGCCGCTGGCCGTCCTCGGTGGTCTCGCCGTAGTCGTAGACCGAGGCGATGTTCGGGTGCGACAGCGCCGCGGTGTGTCGTGCCTCGTTCCGGAAGCGGATCAGGAAGCTGGAGTCGCCGGTGTACTCGCTGCGCAGCACCTTCACCGCGATCGTCCGCCCCAGGGTGCGGTCGCGGGCCTTCCAGACCTCACCCATCCCGCCGGTGGCGATCGGGGCGGTGACCTCGTACCGGCCGGCCAGCAGGCTCCCCACGCGGACGGCCATCAGCCCCCGCCTCCCTGGCCGTTGAGGTAGGCCTCCATGACCGCCTTGGCGATCGGCGCGGAGGTGTCGCCGCCGGTGCCGCCGCCGTTGCGGATGAAGACCGCCACGGCGATCTTCGGGTCGGCGGCGGGGGCGAAGCCGATGAACCAGTTGTGGTCGGGGCCGGCGTTCTGCGCCGTCCCGGTCTTCCCGGCCACCTCGACGCCGTCGATCCGGGCCTTCCGGCCCGTGCCGTGGTCCACGACGCTGGTCATCATCGTGGTCAGCTCGTGGGCGATGTCGGCGGAGACAGGCCGGCTCATCTCCGCGGGGTCGGTCTGGTCGACGACCGTGAGGTCCGGGGCCTGGATCGAGTCGACCAGGTAGGGCTTCATCAGCCTGCCGTCGTTGGCGACGGCGGCGGCGATCATCGCCGCCTGCATCGGGGTCACGGCCACGTCCTTCTGACCGATCGAGGTCTGCGCCAGTGCGGCGTCGTCCGCGACGTCCCCGATGGTGCTGGGCGCCACCGTCAGGGGGATGTCGAAGCCCTTGCCGTTGATGCCGAACGCATCGGCCATGTCCCGGACGGCGTTCTCGCCGAGGTTCATGCCGAGCTGGCCGAAGGCGGTGTTGCAGGAGGTCGTCAGGGCCGCGATCAGCGTCTGGTCGGCGCCGCCGTTGCAGCTCTCGCCGTTGTAGTTGATCAGCGGCCGGGAGCTGCCGGGCAGGGTCAGCTGATCCGGCGCCGGCACGGTGGTCTCCGGCGTGTAGCGGCCGGAGGCCAGTGCGGCGGCGGAGACGACGACCTTGAAGATCGACCCGGCCGGGTACCGCTCGGAGATGGCCTGGTTGATCCGCGGGTCGGGCTGGTCGGAACCCTCGGGCGGGGTGATCGACTCGGCGTAGGCGCGCATCGCGGCCGGGTCGTGGCTGGACAGCTGCGCCGGGTCGTAGGTCGGCGTGCTGGCCAGGGCGAGGATCGCACCGGTCGAGGGGTCCAGGGCGACGACGGCCCCGGTGACGCCCTTCAGGCTGTCCATCGCCGCCTGCTGCGTGGCCGGGTCCAGGGTCAGCTCGACGTTGCCGCCCGAGGGGTCGCGGCCGGTGAGGATGTCGCCGAGCCGGCGCAGCGCCAGCCGGCTGTCGGTGCCGGCGAGTACGGGGTTCTCGGCCCGCTCGAGCCCGGTCCGGCCGAACAGCACGGAGTAGTAGCCGGTGACGGCGGCGTACAGCGGGCCCTGCGGGTACTGCCGCAGGTAGTTGAGGGTCTCCCCGGTCGGGATCGAGGAGGCGATCTCGTTGCCGGCGACGACGATCGCGCCGCGCTCCCGGTCGTACTCCTCGGTCAGCACCCGGGTGTTGCGCGGGTTCTCCCGCAGCGACTGGGCGCGCACCACCTGGATGATGTTGACGTTGACGATCAGCAGGGTGAACAGCACCAGCACGCTGATGGCCACCTTGCGCAGCGGGGCGTTCACGGGCGCACGACCTCCGTCGGGGCGTCGGTGAGCTTGGGCGGGGTGGCCTGCGGGGGCGCGACCGGGCGGCGGGCGGCGTCACTGATCCGGATCAGCAGCGCGACCAGGCCGAAGTTCGCCACCAGTGAGGAGCCTCCGTAGGCGAGGAAGGGGGTGGTCAGGCCGGTCAGCGGCAGCAGCCCGGTGACCCCGCCCAGGACGACGAAGACCTGCCAGGCGACGGCGAACGCCAGCCCGGCGGCGAGCAGCTTGCCGAAGCCGTCCCGGACGACGAGGGAGGTCCGCAGCCCCCGCTCGACCAGGACCAGGTAGAGCACGATGACCGCGACCAGGCCGAACAGGCCCAGCTCCTCGCCGATCGCGGAGGCGATGAAGTCGCTCTTGGCCACCGGTACCTGGTCCGGTCGCCCGCCGCCCAGCCCGGCGCCGAACAGGCCCCCGGTGCCGAGGCTGAACAACGACTGGACGATCTGGTAGCCGCCGGTGTCCTGGTAGGCGAAGGGGTCCAGCCAGGTGTCGACCCGGACCCGCACGTGGCCGAAGACCTGGTAGGCCACGTACGCGCCGCCGGAGAACAGGATGACGCCGATGACCAGCCAGCTGGCCCGCTCGGTGGCGACGTAGAGCATCACCACGAAGATGCCGAACAGCAGCAGCGAGCTGCCCAGGTCGCGCTCGAAGACCAGCACCAGGATCGAGGCCACCCAGGCCAGCAGCACCGGGCCCAGGTCGCGGCCGCGGGGCAGCTCCAGGCGCAGCACCCGGCGGCTGGCCAGCGCCAGCACGTCGCGCTTGTCGACCAGGTAGGCGGCGAAGAAGACGACCAGGCAGATCTTGGCGAACTCACCGGGCTGGATGGAGAACCCGGCGACCCGGATCCACAGCTTGGCGCCGTAGACCTCGGAGATCGAGGCGGGCAGCACCGCCGGGATGGCCAGCAGGACCAGGCCCACCAGGGCCAGCGTGTAGGCGAACCGGGCGAGCACCCGGTGGTCCCGGACGACGACCAGGACGGCGACGAACAGCGCCAGCCCCACGGTCGCCCACAGCAGCTGGACCGGTGCGTCCTCCCCCCCGGAGTTCTTGCCACCGAGCTGGTCCCCGGCGATGTCGAGCCGGTGGATCATCGTCAGGCCCAGGCCCATCAGCACCGCGACGCAGGGCAGCAGCAGCGGGTCGGCGTAGGGGGCGAACCGGCGGACGACGACGTGGGCGACCACCCAGAGCGCGGTGAACCAGGTGCCGAAGGTGGCCAGCTCCGGGCTCAGCGAGTCGGTGACGGTGAGGTCGACGATGCACTGCGCGGCGAGCGTGATGAGCACCGCGAAGCCGAGCAGCGCGAGCTCGGTGCCTCGCCGCGTGGGGGTAGGGGTGCTGCCGGCCGCGCCGACGCGGGGGTCGGTCCCGGGACCGGTCACGGCCTCGCCCGACGCGTCGTTCTGCGGGTCATCAGTCGGCCTCCCGGCAGTCCACTCCCGGCTCGCCGGTCCGGGTCTGCGCCGTGCCCGTTGCCGAGCTCGTCGCGGCCGGTGCCGTGGTCGGTGCCGCGGTGGTGGCCGGAGGCGCGGTGGTGG
The DNA here is from genome assembly GCA_025966175.1 of Modestobacter sp. Classification (GTDB taxonomy): domain Bacteria; phylum Actinomycetota; class Actinomycetes; order Mycobacteriales; family Geodermatophilaceae; genus Modestobacter. Next base: position 13,688 of record JAOPVN010000108.1, read on the forward strand.
CCGGAGGCGCGGGGACACCGGCGGTCAGGGCCGGGTCGACCGCGCCCGTGGGCGCGGCGGCGGTGGCGGCGGCGGGGGGCGAGGAGGTGCTGGAGGCGTTGCTCGGGGTGGTCGGGCAGACCGGCAGCCGCTGGCCGCGCAGGTTGGACAGGATCCGGTCGGCGTCGTCCCGGTCGGTGGCGGCGATCCCGCCGGTGACCCGGCTGCGGGCGGCCTGGGTGAGGTCGGTGGTGGCCAGCCCGGTCGCCTGGTCCAGCCGGTAGAGGTCGATGCCGACGATGGAGGCGTCCAGCCCCTGGAAGACGGCGACCTGGTCGCCGTCGGCCGCCGGGGCGACCCCGACGAACCAGTGGCCCATGACGAACAGGTACCCGCCGACGGCGGCGGCACCGAGGACCACGACGGCGGCCAGCGCGATCAGCGCGGTGCGCAGCGGGCGGCGACGGCGCGGGGGCGGGGAGCTGGCGGCCAGCGCGGAGCTGGGCTGGGCCGGCTGCGGATCGGCGAGGGCGGCCCGGCCGGCGGCCGACCGGGGATCGACCTCCCGCTGACCGATGTTGTCCCCGGCGGCCCCGTCGACGACCGGGTCGATGAGGACGCCCCGGCCGTCGTCCTCGACGACGTCGGCGACGATGCAGGTGATGTTGTCCGGACCGCCGCTGCGCAGTGCCAGCTCGATCAGCCGGTCCGCGGTGGCCTGCGGGTCCGGTTCGTGCATCGCCTGGGCGAGGGTCTCGAAGGTGACCACACCGGAGAGCCCGTCGGAGCACAGCAGGTAGCGGTCGCCGGCACGCGCGTCGCGCATCGACAGGTCGGGCTCGACGTCCTGGCCGTTGAGGGCCCGCAGCAGCAGCGAGCGCTGCGGGTGGCTGTTGGCCTCCTCCTCGGTGATCCGGCCGTCGTCGATGAGGGTCTGCACGAACGTGTCGTCGTGGGTGATCTGGTTGAGCTCGCCGTCGCGCATCAGGTAGGCGCGCGAGTCACCGACGTGGCAGAGCCCCAGCCGGCCACCGGCGAAGAGGACGGCGGTGAGCGTCGTCCCCATGCCCTCCAGGTGCGGTGCCTCGCGGATGACCTCGCGCAGGTGCTCGCTGCCGTCGAAGACCGCCTGCCGCAGCGCCTGCAGCAGGTCGCCGGAGGGGGCGTCGTCGTCCAGGTGCTCGAGGGCGGCGATGACGACCTTGCTGGCGACGTCGCCGGCCGCGTGACCGCCCATGCCGTCGGCGACGGCGAGCAACCGGGGGCCGGCGTACACCGAGTCCTGGTTGGTGCCGCGGATGAGCCCGCGGTCGGAGCGGGCGGCGTAGCGCAGGACGAGAGTCATGAGCGGAGCTCCAGCACGGTCTGCCCGATCCGGATCGGCTGGCCAGGGGAGACCAGCAGCGGGCCCTGCACGCGCTGCTGGTCGAGGTAGGTGCCGTTGGTCGACCCGAGGTCCTCCACGTACCACTGGCCGCTGCGGTTGGTCAGCCGCGCGTGCCGGGAGGAGGCGAAGTCGTCGGTGAGCACGAGGGTGGAGTCGTCGGCGCGGCCCACCAGGATCGCCTGCTCTCCGAGGGTGATGCGGGTGCCCGACAGCGGGCCGGCGGTCACGACGAGGTGCCGCGGGCCGCGGCTGCCGCGCTTGCGCCCGGCGGGTGCGCGGGGAGGCACGGAGGCCACCCGCCCGGCCCGGCCGCCGAACAGGTCGGCCCGGACCACCCGGAAGGCGGCGAAGATGAACAGCCAGAGCAGCAGCAGGAAGCCGAAGCGGAAGGCCTGTAGGACGATCTCCGCCATCAGCCGGCCACCCCGGGCCCACGCGCGAGCTCGCTCACGTGCCGTCCTGCCGGTAGACGAGCACCGAGTGGCCGATCCGGATGACGTCGCCGTCGGCGAGCTCCTGGCGGGCGACCCGCCGGCCGTTGACCAGGGTGCCGTTGGTCGAGCCGAGGTCCTCCACGACGACGGTGCCGCCGGAGAGCTGGACGTCGGCGTGCTTGCGGCTCACCCCGGTGTCGGGCAGCCGGACGTCGGCCTCCGTGCCGCGGCCCAGGACGTTGCTCCCCGGCTCGAGCACGTGCTTGGTGCCCGGCCCGTCGACCACCAGGACGTGCGCGACCCGCTGGCCCCGACGGCCCACGATCGAGGGCTCCTGGGCGCCGGTGTCGGTGGCGCCGACGCGCAGGGAGGGCAGCGGCGGCAGCGGGGGCAGCCCGGGCGGCGCCGGCGGTGCGGCGGCGGCCGGCTCGGCCCGCTGACCGGCACCGGTGTCGCTGACGTGCCCGGCCACCTCGAAGACCCCGGTGCGCAACTCCTCGTCGCGCTCCAGCCGGACCTGGATCTCACCGAAGGTCTGGTAGCCCTCGGTCTCGATGTGCTCGGCGACCATGTCGGCCAGCTCGGCGGCCAGCTGCTCGGACCACTCGGCGAGGTTGTCGAAGTCGACCGGGCCGAGGGTCACCACGAACAGGTTGGGGGACAGCACCCGACCGCCACTGAGCACCGAGCGCTGCTCGTCGGCCTCACGCTGCAGGGCGTGGGCGATCTCCGCGGGGTGGACCTTGCCCTTGAAGACGCGGGCGAACGCGAGTCCGACCATGCCCTCGAGGCGTCGCTCGAAGCGCTGCAGCACACCCACAGTCGCTCCCTCGCGTTCGGCTGACCTCCCACTGCCCTTGAGCGCTGATCGTAACCGGGGGAGGGTCGCCGGACCGGTCGGGAAGCGCGGGACGCCCCGGACGATCTGGTCCGGGGGAGTCCCGGGGCACTGTCTACCAGCGGGACGCCACGGCGCCACCGGGCCGCGCCGCAGCGGGCCGGATGCTCCGGCGGCCCGGGGGTGGGGGCAGGAGGCCGGAATCCCGGCTGCTACTGTTCTTCCTCGCCAGGGCAAGTGGCGGAATGGCAGACGCGCACGGTTCAGGTCCGTGTGTCCGAGAGGACGTGGGGGTTCAACTCCCCCCTTGCCCACCCCAGGTCCCCGTGTCGGGAGGCCCAGAGAGCGCCGGTGACCATCTGGTCCCGGCGCTCTTCTGCTGTCCGGGGTCCTCGGCCTCAGCGCCGTCCGGGCCGGGCCGGCGCGGCCGGCACGTCGAGGGCGCGGTGCAGCACGGAGAGGTCCTCGTCCACCACGACGGCGAGCGGACTCTCCGCCGCCTTGCCGTTCTCGGTGACCACCAGCGCAGACGGCCGGGATCCGCCCCGCAGCGGCCGGCCCAGCAGGTCGATCGCCTCGGCGGCCGTGGTGCTCCGCGGGACGTGCAGCGCGGTGTCCAGGTCCTCGGCGCAGGTGAGGACGGCCGCCACGGTCTCCTCTCCCGTCGTCACCTCGTCGTCGTCCATCTGCTGGGCGAACCAGCGGGCGATCGCGTTCGTGGTGATCAGGCCGGCCCAGCCGTGGTCGGCGTAGACGGGGAACTGGGAGTAGTCCAGCGTCCGCACCAGGTGCAGCACGGCGCGGATCGGCTGCTCGGCGCGGACGGACACCACGGGCCGGCCCGGCAGGGCGGTCAGCACGGTCGGTGGGCGGAGCAGCAGGTCGCGGATCTGCTGGATGTGCTCGATGACCCCGGGAGCGGGATCGGCGATCGGCCGTCCCGCGTAGTACCGCTGGTGGCTGATCACGTTGCGCAGGTCGGCGAAGGTGCCCAGGTCGCGCAGCACGGAGCGGGGGAGCCGGGCCCGCTCGGCGTACGCGCTGGCCAGCCCGGCGAACGGCTCGTGTTCGGCGCGGCCGAGCACCGTGCGCAGGTGCTGCTCGATCTCGGTGAAGAGGTCCAGGAACTGCCCGGCCCGGGAGGAGTCGGTCATCGATCCCGGGGGGCGGTGGCGTGGCGGTCCGGATTCCGGCCACGGTCCCGGCCGCTGTCGCCGCCGAGGGACTGGGCGAGCAGGACGATCCCCCACGGACCGACCACCCACAGCGGCCACGGGTAGATCCAGTCGGCCGAGCCGATCGAGCTGAGGGCCCAGATCCCGACGACGATCACCGCGGTGGTCATCCAGCTGCGCCACGCGGCCCGCCGACCGCTGCCGCCGGCCCACGGCCCCCAGCCGGTCCAGCTCCGCGCCCATCCGGCACCTCCGCACCCGGTGTACCCGTCGGCGGGCGCGGGGATGGGGGACGGCTGGGCGACCCGCGGGGGGTCGGTCGTCGGCAGGTCCGCGGTGAGCGGGGCGAGGTCGCCGTACGTGCGGGCGGCGTAGGCCCGGGCCAGCCGGTCGTCGTACTCGGCGACGGTCAGCCGCCCGGTCGACATGTGGGTGCCCAGGACGTCGGCGACCGCGGCACGGTCGGCATCGGACGCGCGCAGGTGGGGCTCGGGCATCTCCGGACTCCTCGGGTTGGTCGCAGGGCCCAGTCTGGTGCCGCACGACCGCCTGAGGCCACTGACGTCTGTCACCAGTTCCGCGCCCGGGTCGCGCGTGCTCAGGGGTTCCACGTGGAACAGCGGGCGAGGCGCTGTGATGAGCTGTCCGGGACCGTTCCCGAGGAGGACCCCATGCCGCTCGACCCGCTCTGGCCGTCCACCGAGCCCCGCGACGCCGAGGTGTCCGTGGGAGAGGTCCGCCTCGCCGTCGACCTGCGCGGCGGTGGGCTGCGCGACCTGGTCGTCGGCGACTGGCACCTGCTCGACGACTACCCCTCCGGCACCGTGCCGGCCGCGCGCCGAGGCGGCGTGCTGCTGCCCTGGCCGAACCGGCTGCGCGGCGGCCGGTGGAGCTGGCGCGGCCGGGAGCTGCAGCTGGACGTGGTCAGCGAGCAGTCGCCGAACGCGGTGCACGGCCTGGTCAGCGCCCAGCCGTGGACGGTCCTGGCCGAGACCGACGGCGCGGTCACCGTGGGCACCGTGGTCGAGCCGCGGACCGGGTACCCGTTCCGGCTCGCCGCGGCGATCGACTACGAGCTGACGCCGGAGCGGCTGTCGGTGACGGTGCGGGTGCGCAACGCCGGGGATGCCGACGCCCCGCTCGGCGTCGGCATGCACCCCTACTTCTCCGTCGGTGGCGGGTCGGTGGGTGAGCTGCCCGAGGGGGTGCTGGCCGACCACGAGGTCTCCGTCCCGGCGCGGACGGCGATGGTGACCGACGGTGGACTGCCCACCGGGGAGAGCCGTCCCTTCGACGGCTCGATCGGCCGGATCGGCGACCGCGTCATCGACGTCCCGCTCACCGACCTGGTCCGGGACGACGACGGCTGGGCGCGGGTGCGCCTGCGCGGGCCGGCCGGGTCCCTGGAGGTCGCCGTCGACGGTTCGTGGCCGTGGCTGCAGGTCTTCTCCGGCGACACCCTCCCGGCGGGGCAGCGGCGCCGGAGCCTCGCCGTGGAGCCGATGACCTGCCCGCCCAACGCGCTGGCCGACGGCGTGGACCTGGTCGTGCTGCCACCCGGCGGCACCTGGTCGGGCACCTGGACCCTCGGGTGGACGCCGGCGTGAGCGGGGACCTGCGGGTGCTGGAGATCTGGCGGTTTCCGGTGAAGTCCCTGCAGGGCGAGCGCCTCGACCGCACCGAGGTCGGCCCGGAGGGGGTCGCCGGTGATCGGGGCTGGGCGCTGTTCGACGTGGAGACCGGGTTCGGGCTGACCGCCCGCCGGGTGCCCGAGCTGCTGTTCGCCGCGGGCCGATCCCGCCCCGACGGCGGGGTAGAGGTGGTCCTGCCCGACGGCACGGTCACCGCCGATGACGCCGTCCTCTCCACATGGGCCGGCCGGCAGGTCGCGCTGCGCGCGGCCGCGCAGGTGGAGGGCGCCCGCCGCTACGAGAGCACGGCCGACCTCGAGCACGAGGACGCCGCACGGTGGAACCCGTTCGGGGGCGCGGACGGCGCCTTCCACGACAACGCCGACGCCCGGGTGACCCTGCTGTCCACCGGCACCCTCGGCGGCTGGGACCGGCGCCGTTTCCGGGCCAACGTGGTGCTGGCGGGGGCGGGGGAGGACGCGTTGGTCGGTGCCCGGGTGCGGGCGGGGACCGCGGAGCTGGACGTCGTCGGCCGGGTGCCGCGCTGCGTGATGACGACCCGCCCGCAGGCCGGGGGCATCGGGCGGGACACCGGGGTGCTCAAGACGATCCACCGGGAGTTCGGCGGGGCCCTGTCGGTCGGTGCCGTGGTGGCCCGGCCGGGCATGCTCGCGGTGGGCGACGCACTCACCCTGGCTTGAGTTCGGCAGCAAGGTGACTTCGCAGCAAGGTGACTTCGCAGCAAGGTGACTTCCAGGTGGGAAATGCGCCGAGCCGACGGCGTGCTGCCCTCGGGTGGGCGGAGTGCTGGCGGGTGGTCCTCACCGGGGGTGAGCCCTACCAGGGGCACGACGCCGTGGCGGTCGAAGAAGCCACCGGGGGGCCCGTCCGGACCGATGGAGGCCATCGCCACGATGGCCTCGGCGCCTTCCTCGACGGACTGGGTGCCGCCGTGCCCGTTGAGGTCGGTGGCGGTGTAGCCGGGATCGACGGCGTTGATCCGGATCTGCGGGAAGCTCTTGGCGTACTGACTGGTGAGCATGTTCAGCGCGGCCTTCGACGACGGGTAGGCGAGCCCCCTCCACGCCGACCAGGGCAACGTCGGATCGGTCGTCACCGCAAGGGAACCCAGACCGCTGCTCACGTTGACGATCGCCGGTGCCGGCGAGCGCAGCAGCAGCGGCAGGAAGGCGTGCGTCACGCGAACGACGCCGAGGACGTTGGTCGCGTGGACCCGCTCCACGTCGTCGGCGGTCGTGTCCTCCGCGGGCACGGCCCCGCCGCTGATGCCGGCGTTGTTGACGAGCACGTCGAGGGCGCCGCTCTCCGCCTCGACAGCGGCGGCCGCGGCGGTGACGGAGTCGTCGTCGAGGACGTCAAGGACGACGAACCGGCAGCCGAGCTCGCGCGCCGCGGCCGCGCCGCGCTCGGAGTCACGGGCGACGAGGTAGACGTCGTGGCCTGCCTGAACCAGCCGGCGGGCCGCCTCGCGCCCCAGTCCCTTGTTCGCTCCGGTGATCAGTGTGGTGGTCATGTCCACGACCTTGCGCCCGCTCGCGGGCGGCCGGCCGGCCTGGACGGTGGTGGTACCGCTGGTACCACCACCGCGCCGCGACGGCGGGCGAGACTGGGCGGGTGGACGGAGACGGGTTGGGCGCGGCGCTGCGCGCATGGCGCGCCCGGGTGCGCCCCGAGGTCGCAGGCGTGCCGTACCGCGGTGCGCGGCGGACCCCCGGGCTGCGCCGCGACGAGGTCGCGATGCTCGCCGGCGTCTCGGTGGAGTACGTCATCCGGCTGGAGCAGGACCGCGCGAGGCATCCCTCCCGGCAGGTCCTCGACGCGCTCGCACGGGCGCTGCGTCTCTCGGCGGCCGAGCGGGAGCACCTGCTGCGGCTGGGCGGTGTGACGCCCGCCGAGCCGGGCACGGCCGAGGCGGACGCCCTGGCACTGCTGCGCGTCGTCGGAACGCAAGCGTTCTCCACCTGACCCATCGCCGCCCTCTCACGAGAGCGTTGTCGCCCGCCGTGGGCCACCGATGAGCCCGGCCGACGGAGAGCACACGCCGGCACGCATCTCGCCGCCGGTGGCCGTGGTTGCCGTAGGGGCTCCCTGAGGCCGCTCAGCCCGGGAGGCCGGCGACAGCCGCGCCCGAACTCACGGCCTTTCCCACCCACAAGTCACCGTGCTGCCGAACTTGCCCTGGCTTGAGGGGGGAGGATCGGCTGGTGCGCACCATCGAGCTCCGCTCCGGCGAGAAGTCCATCCGGCTCGGTCAGCTGCTGAAGCTGGTCGACGCCGTCCCTTCTGGCGCCCAGGTCAAGGACGTCCTGACCGCAGGCGACGTCGCGGTGAACGGCGAGCCCGAGGAGCGCCGTGGCCGGCAGCTGCACCGCGGCGACGTCGTCTCGGTGGCCGGTCAGGAGGACCTGCGCATCGGCTGACCGCGCTGCGTCAGTGATCGAATGCGGAGAGTCACCCCGCGCGCGGAGATGCTGTCACGCACAGATGTCACACAACTCGCGCGTGCAGACCGCCGACCTGGGGGGCATGCCCTCGATGCCCGGGCGGCGGTGGTGCGGAACCCGCCGCCCGGGGCTCTCTTCCCGCCGGTGACGTCAGCCCGGCGGCAGCCGCAGGTCGGCGATCAGCGCCCGGTGGTCGGTGCCCGGCATGTGCACGATCTGCAGGGCGGCCACGCCGATCCGCGGGTCGACCAGCACGTGGTCCAGGCTCAGCCGCGGGAACGGGCACCTCAGCGGTGTCCAGGTCGGGCGCAGCGCCTGCCCGGTCGCCCGGGCGGCATCGACCCACCCACGACGCAGCAGCCGGCGGAAGGCCGCATGGTCCGGGGTGGCGTTGAAGTCACCGGCCAGCACCCGCAGCACGCCGTCCTGCGGATGGGGGAGCCGGTCGAGGTCACGGTGCCAGGCGCGGACGTCGTCGGGCGAGCGGGTCGGCGCGTGGGTGTGCACCGCGGTGACCTCCAGGGGCGGTGCGCCCGGCGGTGCCAGCCGCACGGTCGGCTGCTCGAAGTGCCCGGCGAGCTGGGCGCGCGCCAGCACCGGCAACCGGGTCCACACGGCTCCGCCGGCACCGGGCCGGGCGGGGTCCGCGGCCGCCAGGTGGTGGCCGTGGGGCAGCAGCTCGCCGAGGCCGACGGACCGCAGCGCCTCGTCCGCCTCGGGGGTGACCTCCGAGAGCGCCAGCACGTCGACGTCGGCGGCGAGCGCGAGGACGGCGGCCGGGTCGGCCCGCCCGTACAGCATGTTCAGCGAGGCCACGCGCAGCGGCGTCCCCGAGGTGGCGGTACCCGGCGTCCGCCGTGCCGTGCCGAGCACGGAGCCGCCCAGCACGGAGCCACCCAGCAGGGAGCCACCCAGCAGGGAGCCACCCAGCAGGGAGCCACCCAGCACGGAGCCACCCAGCACGGAGCCGCCCAGGACCGCGGCTGCTCCACCGGCCAGCCAGGTCGCCCGGCGCGAGCGGGCGAGGAGCGCGACGGCGACCGGCAGCACGCTGGTGCCGGCCGCGTAGCGGGTGAAGGCGGTCGCCGGCACCAGCGGGTGGCCGCGCTCGACGCCGGCGGCACGCAGCACCGCCCAGCCGGCCCAGGGTGCGGCCAGGGCCAGGGCGGCTCGTCTCGGTACGGTCGGCAGCGGCATGGCGACCATGATGGTGCCGAGCGCGGCTGTGCACGGCCTGGTGATCACCGACGGGTGCGTCGTTCACCCGCGTGCGGTAGGACGGGAAGTTCACGCAGGCCGGCTGGACCGCGGCGGGCCTGGACGAGGAGGAGTGTCGCCGGTGGCCGTCGAACAGCTGGAGATCGAGCGCAAGTTCGACGTCGACGAGACGTTCGTTCTGCCCGACCTCACCGGCGTGCCGGGGGTGGCCGACGTCCGCGAGCCGGTGGAGCACGCCCTCGAGGCCACCTACTACGACACCGCCGACCTCCGGCTGGCCCGTGCCCGGGTCACCCTGCGCCGCCGCACCGGCGGCACCGACGCCGGCTGGCACGTGAAGCTGCCCGCCGTCGCGGGGGCCCGCCGGGAGCTGCACTCGCCGCTGGGCCGGGCGACCAGGACCCCACCGAAGGCGGTGCTGGAGCCGGTGCTGGGCATCGTCCGCCGGGCGCCGGTCGCTCCGGTGGCCACGCTGCGGACCCGCCGGGTGATCACCGAGCTCGTGGACGCCGCGGGCCGGGTGCTCGCCGAGGTGGCTGACGACCACGTCACCGGCACCGCGCTGCCGGCCGGGCCGGGAGAGGCCGCCACCGTCATGGTCTGGCGGGAGGTCGAGATCGAACTGGTGGACGGCGACGAGGAGCTGCTCGCCACCGTCGCCACCGTCGTCATCGAGGCCGGGGCCCGCCCCGCGGACTCGCCGTCCAAGCTGAGCCGGGTGCTCGGTGATCGACTGGCCGCGCTCGAGGCTCCCGAGGCGCCGCCGGCCGCCGTGGCCGAGCCCGAGGCGACGAAGGCCAAGAAGGCCAAGAAGGGCAAGAAGGAGCGGAAGGACGACGGCCGGACGTCGAGCGCCCCGGCCGGCGAGGTGGTCCGGGCTGCGCTGGAGCTGCAGGTGCGGGCGTTGCAGGACGCCGACCTGATGGTGCGCACCGGGCAGCTCGACGGCGTGCACCAGGTGCGAGTCGCGTGCCGTCGGCTGCGCAGCGTGCTGGCCGCATTCCGCCCGGTGCTCGACCGGGCGCACACCGATCCGTTGCGCGAGGAGCTGGCCCAGGTGGGGTCCGCGCTGTCGCCGACCCGGGACGCCGAGGTCGCGCTCGCCCACCTGCGTGAGCTCGTCGCCGCCCAGCCGCCCGAGCTCGTGCTCGGTCCGGTCGCCGCTCGCCTCCAGCAGGCGGCGATCAGGGACGAGCAGGCCGGGGACGAGACCACCCGCAAGGTTCTGAACTCCCCTGCCTACCTGCAGCTGCGCGACGACCTCGATGCCCTCGTGGCCGAGCCGCCGCTCACCGCGGACGCCGGCCGGCCCGCGGACGAGGTGCTGCGGGAGGTGCTGGCGCTCGCCGCGCGCCGACTGCGGCGCGCCGTCCGCGCGGCGCGGGACAGCGATCACGCGGAGGCGCTGCACGAGGTCCGCAAGGCCGCCAAGCGGGTGCGGTACACCGCCGAGGCGGCGGTTCCGGTGCTGGGCCGGCCGGTCGCGGAGCTGGTGGCGGCGCTCAAGGGCGTGCAGCAGGTGCTCGGGGATCGGCAGGACACCTTCGTCACCCGTCCGCTCTGCCTTCAGCTGGGGCTGCAGGCCTTCGCGGCGGGGGAGAACGCCTGGACGTGGGGCCGGCTGCACGCGCTGGAGCAGGCGCGCTGCGAGGAGGCGGAGCGGGAGTTCTGGCTGCGCTGGCCGCAGCTGCGCCCCGTGCTGACGTCCGCGACGGAGTAGTCCGCGACGGAGTAGTCGCGACGTGCGGCGCCGGGCTGCGGACAGTGACGTTTCCGACGGCCATCCAGCGGCCCCACCCAGCTCCACGCGACGTGGGGCGGCCGGCACCGCGGGGACAGGGCGGTGCACGGGCAGCTCTGCTGCGTAGCGACAGGCCAGGGAGCCGCGGTCGCGAGGCCCCCCCGTGCCTCGCGACCGCAGCATGCGGTTACTACAACTCTCATGTGGCCATGACGTGGCAGTCCAGGAGGCGGGGGGCCGATGCAGCGGACGGTGGGGCCGGCAGCGCGGCGTCTGGCCGCGTTGCTCTCCGAGCCGCGGTACCGACGGTCGTGGCAGCGGTACAGCAGTGTGCGGCGCGGCGAACTGTCCCGGGCCGCCGTGGCCGCGGTGCTCGCCGCGCATCTCTTCGAGACAGGGCAGGTCGGCTGGGACCACCAGCCGCGCAGCCTGGAGAACCGGGTGGGCCGGGCACTGAACGGCCAGCGGATGTCCGACCGCACGCTCGAGCTGTTCATCGCCGCCTTCGGGATGACCGACGAGCACGCCGACGAGCTGCGGACACTGGTCCGCGGGGTGCCCACCGCCGAGCGGCTGGTGGTGGCCGCCGCGCTGAGCGGGGAGCGCCCGATGCCGCGGCGGACCGCGCGCACCCTGCAGGTCGCCGAGCACCACGAGGTCGGCGCCGACCGGTCACCCCGCCGGCACGTGACCCGGCAGCTGCTGGAGGCGGTGGAGGAGACCGACCGCTACCACTACGCGTTCGACACCGCGCACGCGGCGATCTCCGTGCGGACCGGCGGCGTGCCGGTGGGTGCGTTCCGGGTGGCGGACACCCCGCTGTTCGCGGTGGAGATCCTCCTGGCGGAGCCGTTGCTGCCCGGGCAGACGACCCACCTGGAGTACGAGACGACCTTCGACTACCCGGAGCCGCCGGCGCCGGAGTTCCGCCGCGGCGTCACGGCGAGCGTGCGGCACCTGGCGCTCACCGTCCGGTTCGCCGAGGGGGTCCACCCCCGGGACGTGCTGCGCGCCCGCTGGGACGAGGTGGAGGCGACCGAGCCGGCCGAGGCCGAGCCGGTCCAGCTCGTCGGGGGGCAGACCTCCCTGGAGGTGGTGCCGGACGGCGAGTGCGTCATCGGCTACGCCTGGCGGTGGTGACCCCGGCCCCCTGCAGGGTCGCCGCCGCGAGCCTCGGATGGCCCTGTCCGGAGGCTCGCCCCGCGCGTGCGAGGGGTGAGGGGACAGGGTTCTTCAAGGGGAGCAGGGGTCCCTCTTCAGCCGGTGAAGGCCGCGGTCTCGGCCAGCCGCGAGGCCGGCACGGTCTTCAGCTCGGCGACGGCCTCGGCCAGCGGGACCAGCTCGATCTCCGTGCCGTGCAGGGCGACCATCTGGCCGACGTGCCCCTCGTGGGCGGCGATCGTGGCGTGCAGCCCGAAGCGGGTGGCCAACACCCGGTCGAAAGAGGTCGGGGTGCCGCCCCGCTGCACATGGCCGAGCACCGTCGTCCGCACCTCCTTGCCGGTGCGCCGCTCCAGCTCCTCGCCCAGTTGCTGGGCGACGCCGGTGAAGCGCCGGTGGCCGTACTCGTCGAGCCCGCCGTCGCGCAGCTGCATGGTGCCGGGCTTGGGCGTGGCGCCCTCGCTGACCACCCCGATGACGTGCCGGTGGCCGCGGTCGAACCGGGCGGTCACCAGCCGGCAGACCTCCTCGATGTCGAACGGCTCCTCGGGCGTGATCGTCAGGTGTGCCCCCGCGGCCAGCCCGGCGTTCAGCGCGATCCAGCCGGCGTGCCGGCCCATCACCTCGACCAGCAGCACCCGCTGGTGCGACTCGGCGGTGGTGTGCAGCCGGTCGATCAGGTCGGTGGCGATGCTGACCGCGGTGTCGAAGCCGAAGGTCAGGTCGGTGCCGTGGATGTCGTTGTCGATGGTCTTCGGGATGCCGATCACCGGCACGCCCTCGGAGGCCAGCCACGCGGCGGCGGTCAACGTCCCCTCGCCGCCGATCGGCAGCAGCACGTCGACGCCGTGGGCGTCGAGCACGTCCCGCATCCGGCCGAGGCCGTCGCGAAGCTTCTGTGGTGCGACCCGGGCGGAGCCGAGGACGGTGCCGCCCCGGGTCAGCAGGCCGTTGACCACGGGCCGGTCGAGCACCATGGCGTCGTCCTCCAGGAGACCGCGCCAGCCGTTGCGGAAGCCGACGACGGTGCTGCCGTACTCCTTCTCGGCGGTGCGGACCACAGCCCGCAGGACGGCGTTGAGGCCGGGGCAGTCGCCGCCGCCGGTCAGCAGTCCGATGTGCACGTGCGCTCCTCCGAAAGGGGGGTCGGGCAGCTGAACCGTACGTCATGACGTCTAGACGTCTCCTGGTGCCGTACCTTTCTGGGCGTGGCGAACTCCGAGGCGGGGCCCAAGTACCTCGCCGTGCGTGAGGCCTTGCGCCGGCGTGCCTCCGCCCTGCCGGAGCACACCCTCCTCCCTCCGGAGCCGGTGCTCTGCGCCGAGTACGGGGTCAGCCGGATCACCCTGCGCCGGGCGGTCGACGGCCTGGTCGCCGACGGGCACCTCATCCGTGAGCAGGGCCGGGGCACCTTCGTCAGCCGCCCGGGGATCCGCCACGAGTACCGCGAGAGCTTCGTGCACCGGATCGCCGGCTTCCACTCGGTGATGACCGAGCAGGGCGCCCAGGTGGGCACCACGGTGCTGACCCAGCGGGTCGTGCCGGCCGCCCCGGCGATCGCCGCCGAGCTGAGCATCGGGACGGCGGACGACGTCGTGGAGCTGGTCCGGCTGCGCAGCGTCGACGGTCTCCCCAACCACGTCGTCCGCAGCTTCCTGCCGGCCGAGAAGTACCCCAAGGCCGCCACCGAGGACTTCGGCCACGGCTCGCTGTACGAGTTCCTGCGCCGGGCGTACCAGGCCGACCTCGCCCACGCCCGGATCGTCGTCGACGTCGGCACCGCGGCCGCCGACGAGGCCGAGGTGCTCGACGTCATCACCGGGTCGCCGCTGTTGGTCGTGCGCACCACGGTCCGGGACAGCGCCGGTCATCCGCTCGTGCACAGCTTCTCCCGGCTGCGCCCGGACGTGAGCCAGGTCGAGTTCGAGGTCTCCGTCGGCGGTCGCTGAACCGCTCAGACCGCCCGGACCGCTCGGGGGGCGATGGGCAGCGGCGGCGAGGTCGTCGACAGCAGCAGCCGCTGGTCGCGCAGCAGCACCCGGTCCAGGGCGTGCCCGAGGTGCCGGCCGAGTTCGCCGACGACTGTCTGGAGCGGGACGTCGAGCTCCCGACGCTGCCCCCAGCCGACCAGCAGCCCGCCGGTCGAGGTGTGCTGACCGAGCACGATCGGCACCGCGATCGACGTCTCCGCGGCCCCGACGGGCAGCCGCACCATCCCGGGGAACTCCGCCTCACCCGTCGTGCGGGTGGCGACCTGTACCAGCCGCCGCTCTCGCACGGCCGTGGCCAGCGGGTGCGGATCCCCCAGCTGCAGGCCCGCCGCCACCCGGGTCGACGGCGGGGAGCCGGCGACGGCCGCCCACACCCGCACGTCCGGACAGCCGGGCTCGGCCACCCCGAGCAGCGTGACCACGGCGCCCAGCGGCGAGCGGAGGAACCGGTCCAGGACCCGCAGCACGTCCAGCAGTGTCTCTGCGGGCAGCAGCTCCTGGCTGAACCGGGCCACCACCCGTGCCCGGTCGGCGGCGGCCTCCGCGGCCACCAGGGCGGCCCGGGCCGCGCCGGCGGCCTTGCGGGCCGCGTCGTCCTCCCGCCGGGCGGCCGCCAGTGCCTCCCGCTCGGCCAGCTCGAGGGCCTGGAACCGCAGCCGCCGGGAGGCCTCGGAGGCCAGCCGGCGCAGCGCCGCCAGCTCCGGCGCCGTCCAGTCCCGCGGCCGGTCATCGGAGACCGACAGCACGCCGATCGGGCGGCCGTGCACGTCCTCCAGGGGCATCGCGGCGTAGGCGACGACCGCCAGCTCGAGCACCGCCGGGCGGTTGCCCAGCTCCGGGTCCTCGCGCGCGTCCCGCAGCACCAGCGGCCTGCCGCTCGCCGCGACCCGCAGGCCCATCGAGTGGGTCAGCGGCATCGATCGGCGTGACTCCCAGGGCTCCGGCAGGCCGAACGCCCCCGGGTACACCTGGCCGCCCTTGGAGATCAGGACGACGAGTGCCCGGGGTGTGCGCAGCTCGGCGGCCACCCGGCGGGCCAGCTCGTCGAAGCCCGGATCGGCGCGAGCCGGCAGCGCGGCCCACGTGGGCAGCTCGTACGCGGTGGTCTCCATGGTCGTCGCCCCCGTCCTCCTGGTCGTGCCCGTGGGACAACCGGTGGAGGACGCTGCCGCGCTCACCCCTTGGTGTCAGGCCGATGCTGTCAGAGTCGAGGCGGGCACGCCCGGGTCCGATGGAGGACGACGTGGACCGTTTTGTGGATGACCCGGCGTCCGTCGTGCGGACGGTGCTCGAGGACGGGGCCGTCACCAGCCTCTTCCAGCCGATCGTCGAGCTGGACACCGGCCGGGTCGTCGCCTACGAGGCGCTGGCGCGGGGGCCCGAGGGTCCGCTGTTCGCCCCCGACGCACTGTTCGCCGCCGCGCGTGCGGCGGGGTGCCTGACCGAGCTGGACCAGGCGTGCCGCGCGGCAGCGCTGCGCGGCGCCGTCCAGCAGGGTCTCCTGGCGCCGCTGACCGTCTTCGTCAACGTCGAGCCCGACGCGCTGGACGACGCGCCGCTGGCCACGCTGTTCGACCGGGCCGACCAGTTTCCCGACGACCTGCGGGTGGTCCTGGAGATCACCGAACGCGCGCTCGCCGCCCGACCGGCGGAGCTGCTCCGCACGGTGGCGCGGGTCCGCGAGCTCGGCTGGGCCGTCGCGCTGGACGACGTGGGCGCAGAGTCGCTGTCGTTGGCGTTCATGCCGCTGCTTCGTCCCGACGTCGTCAAGCTGGACCTGCGGCTGGTGCAGGAGCGCCCCGGTCCGGCGATCGCCGAGATCATGAACGCGGTGAACGCCTACGCCGAGTCCACCGGTGCGGTGGTGCTGGCCGAGGGCATCGAGGACGGCAACCACCTGACCATGGCCCGCGCCCTGGGCGCCACGCTCGGGCAGGGCTGGCTGTTCGGCCGGCCCGGTGTCGGCGCCGTACCGGGGCAGCGGATCGGCGCCCTGCGGCTGCCGGCCGCCCGCTCGTCGGACGCCGAGGCCGCCCAGCTGTCGCCGTTCGCCTGCCTGCCGCCGGAGGTGCCGGTGCGCGAGGCGCCCAAGGCGCTGCTGATCGAGCTGAGCAAGCAGCTGGAACGCCAGGCGATGCGGCTGGGGGAGACCTGCGTCGTGGCCGCGGCGTTCCAGGAGGCCCGGCACGTCACGCCGTCGACCCGGCAGCGGTACCGGGACCTGGTCGAGCGGGTCGGGTTCGTCGCGGCGCTGGGCGAGGACCTGCCGGTCGAGCCGCTGCCGGGCCTGCGCGGCGCGCACCTGGCGCCCACCGACCCGGTCCGCGGCGAGTGGGACATCGTGGTGCTCAGCCCGCACTTCAGTGCGGCCCTGCTGGCCCGTGACCTGGGCGACCAGGGGCCGGACCTGGAGCGCCGGTTCGCCTTCGCGCTGACCTACGAGCGGGACACCGTGGTGCGGGCCGCCCGGGCGCTGCTGTCCCGGGTGGCGCCGCGCACCGACGAGCTCGTGCTGGCGGCCCCGCCGTCGGCCCGCCCGGCCGTCCCGGTCGCTCCGCAGTTGCTCAGCGGCGCCGGCCACCCCGGTGAGGCGCTGCTGGAGCGGGCGCTGGGCGCCGTCGGGTCGGGGGTCACGATCGTCGACGTGCGGCTGCCCGACCAGCCGCTGGTCTACGTGAACCCGGCGTTCGAGCGGCTGGCCGGGTTCGCGGCCGCCGACGTCCTGGGCCGCAACTGCCGGTTCATGCAGGACCCGGACACCGACCCGGCCGCGCTCGCCCGTATCCGCCGGGCGATCGAGGCCGGGGAGGAGTGCCAGGAGGTGCTGCTCAACCGGCGCGACGACGGCAGCACCTGGTGGAACGAGTGCACCCTGACCCCGGTCACCGATGCCACCGGCACCGTGGTCCAGTACATCGGCATCCAGACCGACGTCAGTGCCCGCGTGCAGGCCGAGCGGGCCCTGGCCACCGAGCAGGACCGGCGCCGGCACCACGAGGCGCGGATCGCCGAGCTGGACCTCGGGCTCGCCGCCGGCTGCCCGGATCAGACCGCGACGGACTCCCCCGGCGCCAGGCGGGCGTAGGACGTGGGCTGCCCGGGCCCGTGCTCGCCGAGCATCCCGGCGACCACGCCGAGACCGGCGTCGTTGAGCAGTCCGTCGTGCACGGCCAGCGCCCGCTCGGCCTTGACCTCGCGCAGGTAGTCGATCAGCTCGCCGATCTTCGACCAGGGGGCGTGCGCGGGCAGCAGCAGGGTCGGGACGGCGACCTCCGGGACCGTCAGCGCGTCGCCGGGGTGGAAGACCGTGCCCTCGACGAGGAAGCCGACGTTGCGCACCCGCGGGAGGTCCGGGTGGATGACGGCGTGCCACTCGCCGTGCACGGTCACGTCGAAGCCGGCCGCGGTGAAGGAGTCGCCCGGGCCCACGACGTGGACGCGGGGGCCCAGGCCCGCCAGCTGCTCGGCCACCGAGGAGTTGGTCCACAGCTCCAGGGCCGGGTCGGCGTCCAGCGCGGCGCGGACCTTGTCGGGGACGAAGTGGTCGAAGTGCTCGTGGGTGATCAGCAGCGCCGAGGCACCCGCCCAGGCGTCGTCCGTGGTGAAGGCGCCGGGATCGACGAGCAGTCGGCGGTCGTCGTCGGACAGGACGACACACGCATGTCCGTGCTTGGTGAGCTGCACCTGGGCCTCCTCGGGTGGTGGGACGGTCACCGGCACGGTGCCACGTCCGATGCGGAAACGGGTGGCCCGGAGTGCGTCACCCCTTGGGGTGAGGCGCACGCGCACCGCTGTGCCGGTGCCGCGGCCGTGCCGACAACAGCTGGGTGACCACGCAGACGACCACCCACGTCGCCGCTCGCAGCCGCGCACACGGCCCGACGGCCGCCCTCTGGCACGCCGTCGAGGTGCACCGGATCGTCGCCGATCTGGACGGCGCGTGCGAGCTCACCGTCTGTGGCGCCCTGGCCCGGGTGACCACCGAGCAGGACTGGCCGCTGACCGGAACCGACGTCTGCCCGGCCTGCACCGCCCAGGCCCGCTAGCTCCCGTCGCCGTTCCACGTGGAACGGTCTGGCCCCCTCCAGGGCACCGCCCCGAGCGTGCGAGGGGTGGGGAGGAGGGGGTCCTTCATCAGCGGCCGGTGAACTCCGCGGGCCGCTTCGCCAGGAACGCCTCGACGGCCTCGCGGTGGTCGGCGGTGGCACCCAGACCGGTCTGCAGGCTCGCCTCGAGCGCCAGGGTGTCCTCGAGGGAGTCCGTGGCCGCCGTCGCCAGCACCGTCTTGATCGCCCGGTAGGCCAGCGTCGGCCCGGCCGCGAGCCGTGCGGCCAGCGCCCGGGACTCGGCGAGCACCTGCTCCGGCGCCACCACCCGGTGCACCAGCCCCCACTGCCCCGCGGTCTCCGCGGTGAACGGCTCGGGCAGCAGCAGCAGCTCGGCCGCCCGGGAGCCGCCCACGCAGTGGACCAGCCGGGATGCCAGCCCGGAGTCGCTGGACAGCCCGATCCCGGCGAACGCGGTGGTGAACTTGGCCCCGGCGGCCGCCACCCGCAGATCACCGGCGAGCGCGAGGCCCAGCCCGGCCCCGGCGCAGGCGCCGTTGATCCCGACCACGACCGGCACCCGCAGCGCGGCAAGCGCCAGCACCAGCGGGTTGTACTCGGCCTCCACCACCGACAGCGAGGGCGAGCCGTCCGGCCGCTCGGCGCGCAGCGACTCCAGGTGCTCGGCCAGGTCCTGGCCCACGCAGAAGGCGCGGCCGGTGCCGGTGAGCAGCACCGCGCGCACCGACTCGTCGGCGGCGACCTCCCGCACGTGGGTGAGCAGCTCGGTGCGCAGCTGATGGGACAACCCCGGTCGCTGCAGCGTCAGGGTGGCGACGCCGCCGGCGTCGGTGCGGGTGACGGTGGGTTCGGACAACGCTGTCGGCCCTCTCAGGTGTAGTCGTGGAAGCCGCGGCCGGTCTTGCGGCCCAGCTCCCCGGCGGCCACCTTGTCACGCAACAGCTGGGGCGGGGTGAACCGCTCCCCCAGCGTCCCGGCCAGGTACTCGGCGATCGCCAGCCGCACGTCCAGGCCGACCAGGTCGGTGGAGCGCAGCGGCCCCATCGGGTGCCGGTAGCCCAGCTCCATGGCGGCGTCGATCGCCTCGGCATCCGCGACGCCCTCCTCGAGCATCCGGATCGCCTCCAGCCCGAGCAGCACGCCCAGCCGGGAGGAGGCGAAACCGGGGGAGTCCTTGACGACGACGTCGGTCTTGCCCAGCGCCCGCACCCAGCCGCGGGTCGATTCCACGACGTCCGCGGCGGTCTCCGGGGCGACGACGACCTCGACCAGCTTGGAGGCCGGCACCGGGTTGAAGAAGTGCATGCCCAGGAACCGCGCCGGCCGCTGCAGCGCGGTGGCCAGCTCGGTGATCGACAGCGAGGAGGTGTTGGTCGCCAGCACGGCGTCCGGCCCGAGGGCGGACTCCGCGGCGGTGAGGACGGCGATCTTGAGGTCGGCCCGCTCCGGCACCGCCTCGACGACCAGGCCGGTGTCGGGGGAGAGCTCCGCAGGCGAGTCGACCAGGGTCAACCGGGCGAGCGCGCTCTGCACGTCCCCGGTGAGCTTGCCGCGGCGCGCGGCCTCCTCCAGGCCGTCGGACACCCGGCCGCGCGCGGCCTCGGCGGCCTCGTCGCCGGCCTCGACCACCTCGACCTGTGCCCCGGCGGACAGGAAGGCCTGGGCGATCCCGGCCCCCATCCGACCGCCACCGATCACGCCCACGCGGTCCGGGAGACCGTCCGTCCTGTCCGCCACGTCGTCCGCCACGTCGTCCTCCACGTCGCTCGTACCGTCGGTGCAGCTGATCATGTCCTCCTCCCGGTCGCGCGAC
The DNA here is from genome assembly GCA_025966175.1 of Modestobacter sp. GTDB lineage: Bacteria > Actinomycetota > Actinomycetes > Mycobacteriales > Geodermatophilaceae > Modestobacter. The sequence goes on from JAOPVN010000108.1 coordinate 33,588, forward strand.
GAGCACCCCTGTCGGCGACCGGCCGCCGAGAGGAAGGAACCCCTGTGCCCTCCGACAGTGAGCCGCCCGACGGCCACGCGACCCGCGTCCAGGCCGTCCTGGACATCCCCCTCCACCGGTTCGTCGGCATCGAGCTGCTGGACCCCGCCGACCCGGCCGTCGGCATCTGGTTCCCGGTCGGGCCGTCCGCGCAGAACCAGGCGCGGCTGCTCCACGGAGGCGTGGTGACTGCCCTGCTCGACGTCGCCGCCTACCTGGCGCTGCTCCCGCACCTGGCCGACGACGAGCACGCCGTCACCCACGACCAGGCGGTCTCCCTGCTGCGCCCGGTCTCCGCCGACCGACGGGTCGAGGTGCGCGGCACGGTGCTGCGCCGCGGCCGCGCGGTGGTCTTCCTCCGTGCCGAGGCGACCGTCGAGGGCACGCTCGTGGCCACCGCACAGGTCACCAAGACCGTCGTCCCGGCCGGCTGACCGCAGATCGGTCCAGGTCAGGGCAGCGGCCCTCCCGCGCCGGACCCCCTGTGATTGACACCACAGGGACGGCTGGTACATCTTCCTCGCACCATCGACCCCGGGCACTGACGCCCGGGGCACGCTCGCCTTGGAGGCCACCGTGACCGAGCCGAACAGCGCCCCCGACCTCGTCGACCTGCTCAAGGACGCGCCGACGAACTGGGGGAAGTGGGGCGCGGACGACGAGGTCGGTTCGCTGAACTACCTCGGCCCCGAGCAGGTGCTCGCCGCCGTCCGGCTGGTCAGCTCCGGCAAGGTCTTCACGCTGCAGCGGCTCATCGGCGACCCGAAGGGCGACCCGGTGTGGCCGGGCCGGACACCGGCCGAGCGCACCCAGATCCTCGACGAGAGCGACTGGGACGAGGGCGGCAAGGGCCCCGCCTACCCCGGTGGCCTGCACTACGCCGACGACAAGATCAACGCGTTCCTGCAGGGCTCCACGCAGTACGACGCGCTCGGGCACCTCTGGTACGACGGCAAGCTCTGGAACGGCTTCGACGCGCGCACCACGATCGGCGGCCTGGACAAGGCCAGCGTCGAGCCCATCGCGCAGCGCGGGGTCGTGGGCCGGGCGGTGCTGCTGGACATGGCCCGCTTCCGCGGCAAGACCACCCTGGACAAGGGCGAGACCTTCACCCACGAGGACCTGATGGCCTGCGCGACGGCGCAGGGCATCGAGATCCAGAAGCGCGACATCCTGGTCATCCGGACGAACTTCCTGCAGTTGTTCTTCGAGCAGGGCGACGCCTTCTTCGAGGGGTTCAACGAGCCTGGCCTGGTCTACAGCCCGGAGCTCGTGCAGTGGTTCCAGGAGATGGAGATCCCCAACCTGGTCACCGACACCATCGCCAACGAGGTGACCACCGACCCCAACAACGGGATCGCCCTGGTGCTGCACAACGCTCTCATGCGCAACCTCGGCGTCACGCTGACCGAGATCGCCGACCTCGAGCAGCTGGCCGCCGACTGCGCCGAGGACGGGCAGTACACGTTCCTGTACGTCGCCGCCCCGCTCAAGGTCGCGAAGGGCAGCGGCTCGCCGGTCAACCCCGTCGTCATCAAGTAGCGGACCGATGAGCGTCTACGACGAGCGTCCGTGGCTGGCGCGCTACGGCGACCAGCCGGCCGACTACACGCTGGAGTACGACAGCGCCCTGGACATGTTCCGGGCCGGGGTGGCGCGGGATCCCTCCGCCGTCGCGCTGCAGTACTTCGACGGCACGGTCACCCGCCAGGAGCTCGACGAGCTCAGTGACGCGCGGGCCAGCGGGCTGCTGGCCAGCGGCTTCTCCGCCGGCGACCGGCTGGCGGTGTACCTGCAGAACGTCCCGCAGTTCGTCATCGCCATGGTCGCGGCCTGGAAGGCCGGCGGGGTGATGGTGTCGATCAACCCGATGAGCCGGGAGCGGGAGCTGTCCTACCTGCTCAAGGACTCCGGGGCGACGGTCCTGGTGGCGCTGGAGGCCCTCTACGACGAGATCGGCCGCACCGTCGTCCCGGACACCGACGTGCGGCTGGTGCTCACCACCAGCGAGCTGGAGTTCCAGACCCGGGCCGACGAACGGCTGTTCGCCGGGATGACCCGGCAGCGGCCCGAGGGCACGACCGACTTCAGCGAGTTCATCGCCCAGCACCGGGGCGAGGTCCCGCCGCCGGTCGCGCTCACGCCGGACGACGTCGCGTTCCTCACCTACACGTCCGGGACCACCGGGGTGCCCAAGGGCGCGATGAACACCCACCGCAACGTGGTCTTCACCGCCCAGGTCTACCGCGACTGGGTCCGGGCCGGACGGGGCGGCGCGATCTTCGGCATCGCCCCGCTGTTCCACATCACCGGGCTCATCGGGCACATCGCGGTGAGCATGCTGGCCCCCGCACCGCTGGTCCTCGCGTACCGCTTCGAGCCGCAGGTGGTGCTCGACGCACTGCTCGAGCACCGGCCCACGTTCACCATCGGGGCCATCACCGCGCTCAACGCACTGCTCAATGCACCGGGGTTCACCAAGGACCACTTCGCCTCGTTCACCTCGGTGTACTCCGGCGGCGCGGCCATCTCCCCGACCGCCGAGAAGGCCTTCCTGGCCGCCACCGGGAAGCAGGTGCACAACGCCTACGGCCTGACCGAGACCACCTCCCCGATGACCGTGACGCCGTTCGGCGCCCCGTCCCCGGTGGACCCGACGTCGGGCGCGCTGTCGGTCGGGGTGCCGGCGCCGAGCACGATCGTGCGCATCCAGGGCGAGGACGGCCAGGACCTGCCGCTGGGTGACGTCGGCGAGATCGTCGCCGACGGGCCGCAGGTCGTCGCCGGCTACTGGGGCAAGCCCGAGGAGACCGCGGCGAACCTGCCCGGCGGTGCGCTGAAGAGCGGTGACGTCGGGTTCATGAACCCCGAGGGCTGGGTCTTCATCGTCGACCGCAAGAAGGACATGATCAACGCCTCGGGGTACAAGGTGTGGCCCCGTGAGGTGGAGGACGTGCTGGCCGAGCACCCCGCGGTGCGCGAGTCGGCGGTCGTCGGCGTCCCGGACGAGAAGCGCGGGGAGACCGTCAAGGCGTTCGTGAGCCTCATGCCCGGTGCCTCGGTGACACCCGAGGAGCTCATCGCGCACTGCAAGCAGCGCATGGCGGCCTACAAGTACCCGCGCAGCGTCGTGCTGATGGACGAACTCCCCAAGACGGTGACCGGGAAGATCCTTCGCCGGCAACTGCGGGAGTGAGCCCGGACATCTCACAGGCACCCCCGGTGTACGACGGGCAGCCCCCCATCTAAGGTGAGGCTGCCCTTCGTCGCCTGATGCAGGGATGTCCCTGCTCGTGTCCGGAGGTGCAGCCGTGGGTCAGGTGTTCGCCGCCAGTTACCTCATCGGTCTGCGTGAGGGCCTGGAGATGGTCCTCATCGTCAGCGTTCTCGTCGCGTACCTGGTGAAGACCGGTCGCCGGCAGCACCTGCTGCCCGTCTGGGGCGGGGTCGGGGCGGCCGCCGGGCTCTCGATCGCCTTCGGCGGGGCGCTGAGCTACGTCTCCACCACGGTGCTGGGCGGGCCGGGCCAGGAGCTGTTCGACGCGATCACCTCGACCGTCGCGGTGGCCATGGTGACCTGGATGGTCTTCTGGATGCGGCGCACCGCCCGCAAGCTGTCCGGCGAGCTGCGTGGCCGGCTCGACGGCGCGATCGGCCTGGGGGTCGGCGCCGTCGTCGGGATCGCATTCCTGTCCGTGGCCCGCGAGGGTCTGGAGACGACGCTGCTCTTCTTCGCCTCCGCCCAGGGCGCGACCTCCGCGGCGCCACTGCTCGGCCTCGCCGCCGGCCTCGTGAGCTCCATCGTCCTGGGCGTCGGCCTCTACGCCGGGGCCATCCGGATCAACCTCTCCCGCTTCTTCATGGTCAGCGGCGCCCTGCTCGTGCTGGTCGCCGCCGGGATCTTCAAGTACGCGGTGCACGACTACCAGGAGGCCGGCGTCCTGCCCGGCGCCAGCACCTACGCCTTCGACGCCACCGGCTGGCTGGACCCGACCAGCTGGTACGGCGCCCTCGCCTCCGGGCTGTTCAACATCACTCCCCGGCCGAGCGTGCTGGAGACGATCGCCTGGCTGGTCTACCTGGTCCCGGTGCTCGTGCTCTTCCTGCTCCCCGCGCGCAGCGCCCGCAAGACCCCGGCCGCCGGCAGCACGCCGCAGCCGGTCCCCAACGTCGTCTCGGAGAAGCCGCACCATGTCGAAGCCCGCGCGTGAGCGCCTGTCCCTCGTCGGCCTCACCGGGCTGACCGCGCTGACCCTCGCTGCCTGCGGCGGCGGATCGTCCTCCGGCGACGCGGGCACGGCCGGCGACGACATCGCGGTGGCGGCCGCCGACGACAGCTGCGAGGTCGCCAGCAGCGAGCTGCCGGCCGGCGTCCACCAGTTCACCGTGACCAACTCCGGCAGCAAGGTGACCGAGTTCTACGTCTACGCCGACGGCGACCGGGTCATGGGCGAGGTCGAGAACATCGCCCCCGGCGTCGCCCGGGAGCTGCGGGTCGAGCTGCCGGCCGGGAACTACGAGGCCACCTGCAAGCCCGGCATGATCGGCGACGGCATCCGGTCGGCCCTGACGGTGAGCGGCGAGGCGCCGACGCTGTCCGAGGACGAGACGCTCGCCCAGGCCGGCACCGACTACCAGCGCTACGTGCAGAGCCAGACCGGTGCGCTGGTCGAGCAGACCACGGCCTTCGTCAACGCCGTCAAGGCCGGTGACATCGAGGGCGCCAAGGCGCTGTTCCCGGTGGCCCGCACCTACTGGGAGCGGATCGAGCCGGTGGCCGAGAGCTTCGGCGACCTCGACCCGATCATCGACGGCCGCGAGGGCGACCAGGCCGAGGGGGAGGACTTCACCGGCTTCCACCGCATCGAGCAGGCGCTGTGGCAGACCGGCGACGTGTCGGACATGGGGCCCTACGCCGACCAGCTGCTCACCAACGTGCAGGAGATCGCCACCCGGTCCAACGACGTCCAGCTGAACGCGCTGCAGCTGGCCAACGGGGCGAAGGGCCTGCTCGACGAGATCGCCACCGGCAAGATCACCGGCGAGGAGGACCGTTACTCCCACACCGACCTGTGGGACTTCCAGGGCAACCTCGACGGCTCGCAGAACGCCGTCCAGTCGCTGCGGCCCTACCTGGAGAAGGCCGACCCGGCGCTGGTGGGTGAGATCGACGACCGCTTCGCGGCGGCGCAGGCGGAGCTGGCGACGTACCGTCAGGGCGACGGTTTCGTCTTCTACGACCAGCTCACGGAGGACCAGTTGCGCGGCCTGAGTGACACCATCACCGCGCTGACCGCGTCGGTCAGCCAGGTGGCAGAGGTCGTTGCTCAGAAGTGAGTGACTCCGCCCGCCGCGAGCTGCGGCCGGCGGGGCTCTCGCGTCGCCGCTTCTTCGGACTCGCCGGCGCCGGCACCGCCGGCGTCATCGCCGCCGGTGCCGCCGGCGGTGTGATCGGTCGTGCCACCGCCGAGGAGCCGGCGACCTCGGCCGCCACCGCAGCGGCGGCAGCGACCGAGGCCGTCCCGTTCACCGGGGCGCACCAGGCCGGCATCGTCACCCCGGCGCAGGACCGGCTGCACTTCGTCGCCTTCGACGTCATCACCGACGACCGGGCGGAGCTGGTCGCGATGCTGCAGGCCTGGACGGCGGCCGCGCGGCGGATGACCGCCGGGCAGGACGCCGGCGAGGTCGGTGCGGTCGACGGCGGGCAGTACGCGGTGCCCGACGACACCGGTGAGGCCCTGGACCTGCCGGCCAGCGGCCTGACCCTGACCGTGGGCTTCGGTCCGACGCTGTTCACCACGGACGACGGCGTCGACCGCTTCGGTCTCGCCGCCCGCCGCCCCGCGCCGCTCACCGAGCTGCCGGCCTTCCGCGGCGACGCGATCGATCCGGCGATCAGCGGCGGTGACCTGTGCGTGCAGGCCTGCGCCAACGACCCGCAGGTCGCGGTGCACGCCATCCGGAACCTGGTGCGGCTGGGCGCCGGCGTGGTCAGCGTCCGCTGGTCGCAGCTGGGCTTCGGCCGGACGTCGTCCACCTCCAGCGGGCAGGCCACCCCGCGCAACCTGTTCGGGTTCAAGGACGGCACCGACAACCTCAAGGCGGAGAGCCCGAAGGCGCTGGACCAGTTCGTCTGGGTCACCGACGGCGACCCGGGGGCGGACTGGCTGGCGGGTGGCTCCTACGTCGTCACCCGGAAGATCCGGATGCGGATCGAGCCGTGGGACACCTCGACCCTGGCCGAGCAGGAGCAGACGATCGGCCGCACCAAGAAGGCCGGTGCCCCGCTCGGGCAGCGCGACGAGTTCGACCCGGTCGACTTCACCAAGCAGGTGGACGGCGACTTCGCCATCCCGCAGACCTCGCACGTCTTCCTCGCCCACCCGACCAACTCCGGAACGGCGATCCTGCGGCGCGGCTACAGCTTCGTCGACGGCTCGGACGGGCTGGGCCGGCTGGCCGCCGGGCTGTTCTTCATCGCCTACCAGCGCGATCCGGCGACCGGGTTCGTCCAGGTGCAGCAGAACCTGCGCACCGATGCGATGAACGAGTACATCCAGCACACGTCGTCGGCGGTCTTCGCCTGCCCGCCCGGCATCACCGGGGACGACGACTGGTGGGGTCGCGCGCTCTTCTCCTGAGCCCCGGCCCAGGTGCTGACCCGAGCCGTCGGTGGAAGAGTGGCTGCCCGAGGGGTTGACGGGCCGCTGACGACCACTGCCGCGTCCTGGCCGTGATGGACGACTGGTGGGTTCGGCGGTGCCGCCGGTTCGCGCCAGCGCGCGTGGCTGCTGCCCGGCTGTTCCTCCAGCACTTCACCGAAACGAGCCGGCTCGTCGAACGTCCCGACGGTGGCCTCGTGGCCCTCCTTGTCGGGTTCCTGTCGGCATCGCAGCCGGGCACGGCCTACGTCCACTTCGTCGGCGTCGACCCGAGCGTGCGTCGCGTCGGACTGGGCGCCGGCCGGTACGCACGATTCTTCCAGCAGGCCCTCGAACGGGGCGCGAGTGCGGTGACGTGCGTGACGAGCCCGGGGAACACCAGGTCGGTGGCCTGCCACCCCGGCCTCGGCTTCCAGATCGCTCCGAGCCCGAACCTGCACGACGGTGTCCCGGTGCAGCTGCACCGGGACGGGCCCGGCAGCCCCGGGTCACCTTCACGCGCGCGCTCCCGGCGCCGACCTGGCAGGCGGCCAGCTGATCCGAGCAGCTCGACGGGAGGGGGCGCCGACCGAGGTCGGCGCATCGGGCCGACGCGTCGCCGTCCGGCTCGTCGGGGCGGGAGTCAGAAAGAGGAAATATCTGTCCCGGAATTGCCCTGGCGGCGCCGAAAGGAGCAACATCCGTTTCGCAATGGGCGATCCCGGTCGTGGGCCAAAAGCGGATCAACTCCGTGAAGGAAATGTGCCGGGCGTGGCGGTGCCCGGTCATGGCAGGTGTACGTCGCCGGGCTGCGGAAGGCGTCACGGGGCACCCGATCGGGCTGTCGAACATGAGGTAACCGCAGGTGGACGGCCGCGAGTCGGCCGGTGTCGGTGACCGTCCGACCATTGTCGACAAGAAGACGAATACCTCTGCGGAGAGGGTCGGCAGTTCCGGTCCCATGAATTCTTTCGAAATCCCGCGAATGTGACTTCTTGATGCGGACTTCACCTCAAGGGTGGGGTGGGTGATGTCGAGAACCAACCTGTCCGGGAAAGTGCCCTACCGCGCAAGAGGACGCATCAGAAGGGGGCGCGGAGGCATGCGCGGACTGAGCGACATGCCATGTGCCGGCAGCCCCCTCCGGGTCGACGTGGACCTGATCGATGCAGTCGAGAAGCGCGACCGCGCAGTCAGCAACTGATCCACCCCGGACCCCCAGACAGCACGCATCCGCCGGTGTCGCCGGCGGCTCTCGTCGTGCCTCAGTCACCCTTCGCCCACCTCGGGCACCTCAAAGGAGCACCACTCATGGCC